>DATJDO010000411.1:0-10601 GCA_035497375.1 Chitinophagaceae bacterium
TGGCTCCGTTGAAGATCAGGGAGAACTCCAGAGCACCATTTCCGTTTGTAGCAGGAGAGAAACCGGACAGGTTCGCATCGTAGCTGACACCCAGCTGTGCTTTAGCCCACTCAAATCCTACATAAGGGATAACGGCATCACCGTAACGGTACCATCCACCCAGGTAGAAAATAGAGGCTTTCGCATATTCTTTATCATAACCGGGATTCAGTACAAATCCTACGGCACCACCTGCCATGATAGAGGTATTCGGGCCCTGAGACTGGAACAAAGCACTGGCATACAACACAGAGCGTTCATTCATATCAAACTGGGTACCGGCATAAGCGGCAGTTCTGCGGTATAATTTGTGTTTACCGCCCAGGAAGGTTTCTACGGGGCGTGTCAGGTGATACATAGACGCGCCTCCGAATACAGTAGCGTGCTCACTTACCCTTCCGCTATAGATAATACCCAATGCGAAATCAGGATAAGTCAGGTCTTTGTTGTTGAGGTTATCGTTGGTAGTCAGCGAGAAAGACTGCGTGCTGATATTATACATATCCTCGAAAGTCAGTTTATCCTGCTGTATGCTTTTTTGCACCAGGCTGGCCTGAAGACCGAAAGACAAAGTATGTTGTTTATCCACGCCGAAAGCCTTATGATACGCACCAGACAGGCCCAGGGTAACGTTTTGCAGGCTACCGGAACCAGCCCTGTCGAACAGGCCCAACACACCAAAACCCAGGTAATCACCATTGGCGAACTGGCCGCGCATAGAAGCCATATCGTAAGAAATCGTTGCTGTAGTGTAAGGCGCATTATTTACCGCTCCCCATTGTGTACGGTAATTGCCGGCCAGCCTGAAATCAGACTGAGTAAGGCCCGTCAGACCCGGATTAAGGGTCATAGGAGAAGTAAAATACTGCGAGAAATGCACATCCTGTGCCTCCGAAGTATGTGTAAGTGCTAAAAATGCACCCAAACAGAATAATACTTTTTTCATCTTGTTTTGGGGGTTTATATTGCTGCTGTTATTACTTTATTAATCTATTGCTGGGCAAGATAGACAATTAAATACTTTTTCACAAAACATTTGGAGTATTTTTTTAACAATCTTTCAAGCCTAACACATCACTCATTTTAAATATACCTTGCTTACCCTTTAAAAATTCGGCTGCCACTACCGCACCCAGTGCAAAACCGTCCCTGTTGTGCGCTGTATGGATCAGTTCGATATCGTCAATCGGGGAATGGTACTTCACCACATGCGTCCCCGGCACCTCACCTGCGCGGTGTGCTATGATAGACAGTTCATCAGGGGTATTTGGTTGGGTTTCGGTCCACTTTTTTTTCCGGTCCAGGTTAGCCAGTATTTTTTCTGCAATCGAGATCGCCGTGCCACTGGGAGCATCTTTTTTGTGTATATGATGCGTCTCTTCGAGTGTTACCTCATACTCAGGATAGGCATTCATCATGCGGGCCAGGATGCCATTGAGGGCAAAAAACACGTTGACGCCGATGCTGAAGTTAGAGGCTTGCAGGAAGGCGCTGCGATGGGCCAGGCAAAGTGCTTCTGCTTCCGCCAGCTGCGCGTTCCAGCCTGTAGTGCCGCATACTACCGGCACCCCGGCAGACAGGCATCGCGACACATTGCCAAAAGCAGCTTCGGGGCTGCTGAATTCAATCACGACATCCGTACCGGAAAGCTTATCCCGGTTCAGCTCTTCCTGGTTGGCCCTACCCGTGCGTAAGGTAATCTCATGCCCCCGCTCTATGGCGATGCGCTCTATGGCTTTGCCCATTTTTCCATAGCCGGCCAGTGCTATTTTCATCCGTATATATTTTATGTTCTTAATGGTAGGAGCCTGCCTGTCGGCAGACAGGGAACTGCGCATCATACATATTTCCCTTTACCGGAAAAATCGATCATGCTCCGTTTCCTACTGCTGCTTGTCTTGTATTATTCAAAAATAAGTGCTGCTATCGTAAACAATGCAAAGCAGATACTGGCAATGCTGTTGGTATTGATAAAGGCGATATTGACCTTGCTCAAATCATTTGGTTTGACCAGCAGGTGCTGGTATACCAGCATGGCTACGTAGATCAGCGCCCCGATCCAGTACACCAGGTTGAAATGGCCCAGTACACCAGCGGAGATGACCAGAATACCCGAACAGGTGTGCAGGAAATTGGAAACCCTTAATGCATTTCTTGTTCCCAACATCGCGGGGATAGAATGCAGTTTCTGCGAGCGGTCAAAAGACTCATCCTGTAAGGCGTAGATAATATCAAAACCCGATACCCAGGTCAGCACCAGAAGGGAAAACAGTACAGGGATCAGGTTGAATTGCCCGGATACCGACAGATAAGCGCCAATAGGTGCCAAGCTCAGCCCCAGGCCCAGTACAAGGTGGCAGAGCGCTGTAAACCGTTTGGTATAACTGTAAAACAGGATGACGAAAAGAGCCACAGGCGACAAGTAAAAACAAACCTTATTGATCAGGAAAGCAGACAGCATAAACAGCAGGCTGCTGACGATCACGAAGCCAAGCGCATAGCGGGGACTGATAACACCGGCGGGGATTTCCCTGTTAGCCGTGCGCGGGTTCAGCGCATCAAACCGCCTGTCTATGTAGCGGTTGAAGGCCATCGCTGCGCTACGTGCAAAAACCATGCACAGCAACATCAGCAGAAGCAGGCGCGGCTCAAACCTGTAGTGGTCTCTGAATATGGCCAAAGCAAAGCCGATAAAGGCAAAGGGCAACGCAAATACCGTATGACTGAACTTGATCAGGGACAGGTAATCGCCTACTTTCTGGGCAAAGGTCCGGTTCATTAACTGTGTCAAGGCGATACTAGAATATTCCGGCGAAAGCATTCAGGATGGAGCGGCCATCCATATTGTTCAGTTCTTTGCTGCAGGCGCGCTCGGGATGCGGCATCATACCAAATACATTCTTGCCGGCGTTGCAGATGCCTGCAATATTGTCTATGGCCCCGTTAGGGTTAGCATCCATATGTACTTCCCCTTTCTCGTTGGCATAGCGGAAAACGATCTGGTCATTGTCTTTCAGTTGCTGCATCGTGGCAGCATCGGCATGGTAACGACCCTCACCGTGTGCAATCGGGATCTGCAGTGTGCGGCCCTTTACACCATTACTGATGATATTGTCGCTGAATTCGTTTTTGATATAGACGTTTTTGCAGGCAAATTTCTGGTGGTCGTTTTGCAGCAGCACGCCAGGCAGCAAGCCTGATTCACAAAGAATCTGGAAGCCATTGCAGACACCAAGCACTTTACCGCCTTCGTTTGCAAAATTGATCACCTGCTCCATCATCGGGCTAAAGCGCGCCAGGGCGCCACAACGCAGGTAATCGCCATAGGAAAATCCGCCCGGCAGTACAATACAATCGTCTTTGCCGAACATGCTCAGGTCACGGTCCTTGTGCCACAGCATCACGACCTCATGCTCCAGGTCATAGCGCAGGGCGTTATACATATCGCGGTCGCAGTTAGACCCTGGGAAAACAATAACTCCAAATTTCATCTTCTTAAAAAATAAACTTTATAAAGGTAAGAACACTTGACAATACACGATGAAAGCCAGTACAAAATAAAAACTGATCGTATTCATTTTCTTGCTCCTTTCATTGATAAACGCATGGGCCAAAATAAGACTCAGCGCCGGCAGGCATACCATCCATACAGCACCTACTTCTTTATCCGCAAAAGCAGCGGCCAGCAGGGATACAAGCAGCAAAGCCGTAATGGCAATCCAGCATCTGCGGATATAGATCGGTGCTTTGGGCAAGTTTGTCTGCATATTGTACATACTGAGCGACAACCAGATAATCAGGCCTGAAAAAACACCCAGGTAATACTGCGCCGGTTTCAATTGGCTGGGCAAAGATACACCAAGGTCCGGCCATAAAGACAGCAAATGCAATTTATCTGTACAAAAGAGCCAGACCGTTACAATGTACAGCGGCATGCTCAGGCCCACAAGCATAATCATCCATTCCCGGAAGCTGAACGGACGCAGCACTATAAGAGAGAAGATCAGAAACAGGACAAGGGCCAGCGCCGAAAACTGGATCAAACCGGCGACCATCAGGGCAAAGCCCAGGTTGAAGATGTACTTACCGGCATTCTGCGTCTGCTTGAGCTGCAACAACTCATTGATTACAAAAAGAATACACAGGCTGACCAGCAGCATGGGGCTGAATTGAGCCAATGCAGGATGCAGCGCGCTCAGGCTAAGGCTGGCAAAGGCTGTCAGGTAGGAATTCTGTACAAAAAGCCGGTGCCGCGCCGCTATCGCGTTCAGCAACAGAGCCTGCAGGTATACCAGTACTACCCCCAGGAAGCTCCAGGCAAATGCAGACCGGCCCAGAAGAAAAGACAGTACGTGCAGGATCCAGCCATAAACCAGCTGTGTATCGGTAGCCTGTGGCAGTACAGGATGCATCAGGGATTGCAACTGTGTACAGAGGGTAAAAATAAACAGAAGGATCGCCGTATAAGGACTATTGTTGCGAACGAGGTGTAACACTCAGAAAATTTGTGCTAAAGTACAATTTTGGCAAAGCATATTTGCTTTTTGCGCAGGCAGGGTACCACTATTTCACGGTTATCTACCTGCTTGCCCATACGGGGCAGCCAATCCGGATCATCACTATTACCCGCATCCATATAGCCGACATTGACCTTGCCATCGCCGGAAACGGAGGAAAGCTGTATACGGGACCGCTTGCTGTTAAAGTCGTTGAACAGGAACCCCAGGCCTCCGCCGGTATTCAGCAGGCTGTAAGAAGAGAACATCCCCCCGTCTTCCTGCGAATACTGTTCTTTGCGCAGGAAAGTATGCCATTCTTTTTGCTTGCTGGCGTTGTAGGACAACAGTAAAATATCGTTGTAATGGAATTCGCGGATGGTCTGCGACATCATGGGGGAATAGTAGTAAGAATAAAAACCCATGCCGGGAATAAAGGTATTCTGTACGGTAATATAGATCTCTTCAGCGGCGATCACAAACCCTCCGTCATTCTTCACCACCAGCTGGTTGATGCGGAATTCGTTCAGTGCACGCTCTCTTTTCCTTCCCCCGGATTCTCCTCGCATCTGATCGTCGAAGGGTATAAAAAAAGGAGTATCAAAGGTCAGTGTATTGATATCGAAAGTAGCAGCCGCCACACCGTCGTTGTTACCATTTCTTTTTTCCGAATAGAACGAGGCAAAGTGTATTTTACCATTGGTGTTGTCGATCTTCTGGAACGGGTATTCAAGGAAATGATCGCCGATGGCCATATCCGTGGTGCGGAACCGGCCTTCTTCCTTTTTCAAAGTCAGCAAAGTGTACTCGTCAGAATAATTGCGGTTGCCGATCACTGTATAAACGGGGAGGAAAAATACTCCTTCGTTGCTGAGCAGGCCATCGCTGTTGGCGATCATGTTGCCGGCCTTATAATCCAGTTTCACCTTTTTGGTTACTTTCATGCTGGCCGCATCCAGCCAGTAAGCCGAGAAGTCCAGGCTTTTGTTTTTGGCGTGAGCACTGTAAATGATAATATGTTCCCTGTTTTCCGATACAGCCGAATTGAAAAATTCGCGATCTGCCGAACCGAAAAAGCTGCTGCGTTTTTCGTCGATTTTCAGCGGTGTCTTTTGCAGGATACCTTTATCATTCAGCATAGCCGCGTATTGTGTAATACGGGTACCCTCCTGCTGCTGGTATAATACCAGCATCTGTTTTTCGAACGGGATAAAACGCACCTGGTAAATCTTCGTGGGAAAAAAGTCAAGGATGACCGTAGCTGTTTTTTCCATGGCATCATTGTACGCATCCAGGAAATACTCCTTCCCGTAAGAACGAAAGGTATACAGCGTGCCATTTACCTTACCGACAATACTCATCGTACTGTTACGCACATCGTAATCAGCATATTCGGTATACAATACTTTTTGCGCAGCAGAGGCCAGGAACAGCAAACAAAACTGCAACAGCAGGACAAAACGTTTCATAATCAGGGTGCGGGCTTAATCGTATCTTTTGGTACAGCGAGCGTATCACTGTGTTTTATTGAATCTGTTAAGGGTAAAGATACAGGCAATTGTGCAGAATTTTTTGTGCGGAGCGCCAGTATAGAGTCGGACTTTTCTTTTACTTCTATACTCATACGGTCACGCAGCAGTTCGGCTTCCATATCCATAATTTCCTCCTGCTGGATTCTGAACATAGAATCCAGCCGTGCTTGTTTCTGGGCCGGACTCAACATGATGCTCTTTTTGTCTGTACAGGACAATAAAGAAAAAAAGTATACATATACCAGTGAAATATTTCTAAATACCTTCATCTTCGTACAGCAAAGATACTACCTGCCACACTGTGGGGCTGTTAAATTTGATTCATTGCCGGCAAGCGTTTTGAGCGGTTCAATGCCATCACCGGACGACACTGATCCATAAAAACACCGGGAGATTATCTTTGCAACGTTTTTATGAAATATTCCATCCTCACGGTCTTCTGTATCCTGCTCTGTTCCATTTGCGCCCCCGGCCGCAACATCAGGTTGCAGTTTATGGTGCAAGACAGTAAAAAACAGGCTATTGAGTTTGCCGCCATCTCCTTGTCTGTCGATACGGGGAAACGGATCGGCAACCTGACGGACAGCCTGGGCATAGCGGTGTTTGACCTTGACAGCGCAGGATCCTATCGCGCAAAGATTACTGCTACCGGTTATAAAACTCTGGAGCAGGAGCTTGTGATCGGTACTGCTGATACCACACTCCATTTCGCCCTGGCTGCTTCGGATAATGCTTTGAAAGAAGTCGTCGTCACTGCATCCAAACCCCTGATGCGGCAGGAAGATGATAAAACGATTGTGGATGCGGAACAACTGGCGGAAGCCAGTACCAATGGCTACGAAATGCTGGAGAAAACACCGGGCCTGTTCGTAGACCAGGATGGAAACATTTACCTGAGCAGCACCACACCGGCAAGTGTCTATATCAACGGGCGTGAAATGAAAATGAGCCGCAGCGATGTTGCTTCCATGCTGAAGAACCTGCCCCCCAACAGCATTGAGAAAATAGAGATCATGCGCACACCGTCCACCAAATACGATGCTTCCGGCAGTGGTGGTATCGTGAACGTCGTGCTGAAAAAAGGCGTGAAGATCGGGCTGAACGGTTCTGTAAATGCCACAGCCCAGCAAGGGGTGTACGGCAACCAGGGTGCCGGCTTCAACCTGTCTAACAACAACGGCAATTCCAGCAGTTACATCAATGCCAACATAGGAGCGCAGAATACCTATCAGCAGCTGAACACCGACCGTGTGCTGATGGGCGACACCATGCTGAGCCAGCAGGCCTATACCAAATACCCGGGGCAGACACTCTTCACCAGTTTTGGATACAATAAGGATCTCAATGACAAATGGAATATCGCTTATGATGGCCGTATCAGCCTGAATGCCGGTAAGAGTATTACGGGAAACAACAATGAGATCATCAACAGTACTTCCGGCGATTTGCTGCTCGGGGGCATCCGTTCCGATGTCAGCAACAGGAACCGCTCTGCCCTGGTGGACCAGGAATTGGCCTCCACCTATAAAATGGATACTTCGGGATCTGAATGGACCAACAAGCTTTCCTACACATTTTCTTCCGGCACAATGGATCAGCACTATCAGAACAGCTCCATTGCCGGTACAACGCAAGGAGAAGGCACAACCACTACCAAAAGGCATTTTGGGGTATTTCAATCTGACCTGGTGCGCAAGTTAAAGCATCAGATTACCATGGAAGCCGGGGTAAAATCCAGCCTGCTGTTGTTTCACAACGACGCCCAATACAGCTCCGGCAGCAATAAACTGCCGGATTATTCCCGCACCAACCTGTACGATTATACCGAAAACATTAATGCAGCGTACCTGCAGGGCTCCAAAACCTTTGGTGGATTTATCCTCAAAACAGGTGCCCGGATGGAGCATACCTACATGCACGGGCAGCAAAAAGTACCGGGAGATACGTCCTTCAATATCACCAGGGCCGACCTCTTTCCCTATGTATATTTCAGCAAAAAGATCATGCAGATTGCCGGATACGACCTTAGGGCTTACCTGGTATACCGGCGTACCATCAGCAGACCCACCTATGAACAACTGAATCCTTTTCCGAAGTATGTGGACCAGTTTATGTCTGAGATAGGAAATCCTGCCCTGAAGCCCCAGTTTACCAACAACTATGAAGCGAATATCAGTGTAGACGAGCGGCCTCTGTTTGCCGTAGGATACAATGACACCAAGGATATGTTTACCGGAGTTTTCTACCAGGCAGACAGTACCGTGAGCCAGGCCTACCGGAGCACGGATAATATCGGCAGCAATAAAGAGTTTTACCTGCGCGGACTGGCAGCCATCCCGCCGGGGAAACGTTACTTCGCGGTAATCGGTGCACAATACAACCACAATGTCTACCAGGGACTATATGAAGGCAAACCGCTGAATTTTACGGGCGAAAACTGGCTCTTCTTTACTTACCAGCAATTACGACTGGACAAGCGGTCCACTTTTACACTCAATGGCTTCTGGCGACTGGCTGGCCCCCTTCAGTTTTACGAGTTATCTCAAATGGGCTCTTTAACAGCCAGCCTGAACAGGAAATTCCTGAAAGATAAACTCACGGTAGCACTGAATGTGACAGACCTGTTTTACACGAACAACAACCGCTTTACCGTACGGCAGGGCAGTGTAGATGCCAGCGGATCCAGGGCCAGCGACAGCCGCAGGTTTGGCATCAATGTGCGGTACAATTTTGGTATCCACCGCAGGGAGGAAACAGATATGTTCCAGGTGGATGCAGAAGGGAAGAAATAAATCTTATTGTTTGGCAATCAGCTCCAGGGCCTTACGGGCGGCAACCTGCCCGGCTTCTTTTTTATTGTAGGCTGAGCCTTCGCAGAAAAGTACATCATTCAGCATAATGCCAACGGTAAACATCCTGCGAGGACCTTCTCTTTTGTCTTCCATCACGTCAAAGCTCAGCGCCTGCCTGTTGACCTGAGCCCAGTTCAGCAACTGGTTTTTGTAATTGGTATCGGTATTGGCCATCAGCTCAATATCCACATAGGCTTGCAACAGTTGCTTGATGATAAATGTCCGTGTTTTGGAATACCCCTGATCCAGGTACACAGCGCCAACTAAAGCTTCAAGCGCATTGCCGAATATATGGCTGCGCTCGAAACCGCGGTCATGCGTATTGTATTGCACCAGTTTTTGCAGGCCCATACGGTTCGCAATGTTATTCAGAGTCTCGCGCCGGACAATACGCGAACGCATTTCGGTCAGGTACCCTTCAGACTGCGTAGGGTATTTCTTAAAGAGGTATTCACCAACTATTGCCCCCAGAAAAGCATCGCCCAGGAACTCCAGGCGTTCGTTGTTCCGGGCCAGCTCATCCAGTTTGCTCCTGTGAACCAATGCCAGCTGATAATACGGCAAATGCTTGGGTTTGAAGCCAAGCAAATGTTCCAGCTGCGCCGATAATTGCTTATCCGGCAAGAACAGGTTCTTTATGCGGGTGAGGACACGACGCACGGGAGTCTAGTCTTTAATTTTTTTGAACACAACGGATGCGTTATGTCCTCCAAAGCCAAAAGTGTTGGAAATGGCTGCGCGCACGGTTCTTTTTTGCGCCACATTCGGTGTCAGGTTCAGCTTGCTGTCAATCGCCGGATCAAGGTTCATCAGGTTGATTGTCGGCGGTACGATATCGTGCATCACAGACATGATACTGGCTACGGCTTCAATAGCGCCGGCAGCACCCAGCAGATGGCCCGTCATGGACTTGGTCGAACTGATATTCAGCTTGTAAGCATGCTCCCCGAAAACCTTCTGGATAGCACCGATCTCAGCCACATCGCCCAAAGGCGTAGAGGTACCATGAACATTGATATAGTCAATGTCTTCAGGTGTCATATCGGCATCATCCAGTGCATTGCGCATCACGTTAATAACGCCCAGCCCTTCAGGATGCGGTGCTGTAAGATGGTAAGCATCGGCACTCATACCGCCACCGGCTATTTCTACCAGTATATTGGCGCCACGGGCTTTGGCATGCTCATATTCTTCTACAATAATAGCTCCGGCACCTTCTCCGAGTACGAATCCATCACGATTGACATCAAAAGGACGGCTTGCAGTTTTCGGATCGTCGTTGCGTTCGCTAAGTGCTTTCATCGCATTAAAACCACCGATACCGGCTTCTGTCACCACAGCTTCAGATCCGCCGCAGATGATCGCATCGGCCTTTCCGATACGGACATAGGTAAATGCATCGATCAGTGCGTTGGTAGAGGTAGCGCAGGCGCTCACGGTAGCGAAGTTGGGTCCGCGGAAGCCATATTTCATCGAAATATGACCAGATGCGATATCCAGGATCAGCTTGGGGATAAAGAAAGGATTGAACCGGGGGGTTCCGTCACCGCTGGCGAAGTTCTTCATCTCCTCGATGAAGGTAATCATCCCACCGCATAGCCGCGCAGCTCATCGATAAAGATCAGGTCCCGTTTTGATGTTGTGTAAATTCTTTTTCTGGGTTTCTTCGATCATTTTACGGC
>DATJDO010000412.1:0-3822 GCA_035497375.1 Chitinophagaceae bacterium
CAAAGACATCAGTGCAATCCGCGACTTTGTAAAGATGTTCTATGACCGTGCAGGAAGCAATGAAAGCGATCTGCCCAAATACCTGTTGTTGCTGGGACAAGCTTCTTACGATTACAAGAATATTACTTCCAAAACACCCAAACTGGTACCCACGTTCGAAACACCGGAATCCCTGAGCGCTACATCCGGTTATTGCACGGATGACTTTTACGCCATACTGGACAATGACGAGTATATTGAAGAAGGCCGGCCATTAATGGACATCGGCATAGGGCGTATCCCCGTAACCAATACGGAGCAGGCCAATGCTGTGATTGACAAGATCATACGCTATAAAAGCACCGGTGCTTTTGGCCCCTGGAGATTGAACAATGTCTTTATCGGCGACATAGAAGATAATGCGGGAGACCATATGATGGATGCTGATGCCATGTCCAAAACAGTAGAGAGTGCTTCCATCACTTACCGTTCACAGAAAGTGTATCTGGATAATATACCCCTCGTATCAACGCCCGGGGGCACCCGCGCACCCGAAGCGAACAAGATGATCAATGACAATGTATACAAAGGGGCTTTCCTGATGAACTACAGCGGACATGGCAGTGTGTATACCCTTTCCGGCAAGCGTATTATAACCCAGGACGATTACAACTCCTGGAACAACCAATACAAAATGCCGATCCTGATCACGGCCACCTGCGATTTCAGCCGTTTTGACAACCCCGCACTTCAATCCGCCGGAGAAAAAATACTACTGAAAGGAAACGGAGGAGCTATTGCATTGGTGACCACTACACAGGTGGTATACGCCAACCCCAACTATATTTTCAACAAGGCTTACCTTAAGGCCCAGTTCAACAAGCAAGAGCACGGCTGGTACACCTTTGGCGATGCGTTCCGGGTTTCTAAAAATGAAGTGGTGGCTGCCGGCGACATTACCAACTCCAGGAAATTTGCCTTGCTGGGCGACCCTGCTATCGTTCCGGACTTTCCCCGCTACGATGTTCAGACCGACTCTGTACATGAAGTCAGGAATGATGATATGCAAACACGGGTAGATTCTGTTAAATCGCTGGGCAGGTACGTCGTTCATGGTTCTGTAAGGGATGATCATGGCCTCCTACTGAACGGATTTAACGGCAAGGTCAACATCACTTTCTTTGACAAAAACCAGATCCTGTCTATCAAAACGGCCAACAGCGGCGCTACCGCCCGGAAAATCACCTTGCAGAACAATATCATCTACAAAGGCATTGCTACTGTACAGGATGGAAAATTCAGCTTTGAATTTATCACCCCCAAAGACATTAACTACGAATTCGGCAAAGGCAAGATCAGCTACTATGCCGACAATGGCATAGTCGATGCTTCCGGTGCCGACACTTCATTTACCGTGGGCGGCTTCTCCGATGATGTCATAGCAGACGATGACGCTCCTTTGGTTCGTCCCTTTATGAATGACTCCTTATTCAAAAATGGCGGATTGACCGGAAACAACAGTATACTCTATGCCATCATTACTGATAAAAGCGGCATCAATGTATCGGGCAATTTTGTCGGACATGACCTTACTGCCATACTGGATGAGATAGAAGAAGTCCCTTATGTACTGAACGACTATTATGAAACTGCACCGAATACTTACCAGAGAGGCTATGTCAATTTCCCTATGAGCGGGCTGACAAACGGCATCCATACCCTGAGGGTCAAAGCCTGGGATGTCTTCAACAATTCCGGCGAAGGTGTGGTGCAGTTTGAAGTGCTGAACGGGGATATCATCAAAATACGCAACATTTATTCTTATCCCAACCCATTCAGAGACAAGACAAATATCGTATTTGAGCACAACCACCCTAATGAAGCGCTGAAAGCCACTGTTTACATTTATAACAGTATAGGCGCCCTGGTGCGGACAATCGAGCAGCAATTCACTGCTACAGGAAGCAATAGTGCGGAAGTAAGCTGGGACGGGACAGGAAATGGAGGGGAAAAACTACCACAAGGTATATACCCTTACCGGATCCGGATCACTACCGAAAAAAATACAGAAGATCTCGGATACCAAAAAGTTGTCCTGCAGCGTTAATTTCTTTGAGACATATTGTAGCAATGATACATCTTGTAGCTGTTTTGCTTACTTTTGCTCACATTTTTTGTAAAAAACTATACTAATCAGTACTAACATAATGTTGAATCGTTTTGCAATAATCGGTTTGGGCATATTGGCTGCAGGTGTCACGACCAACAGTTCTGCCCAGACAACCTCTGTAAATGGCCAGAAAATAGCCATTACCACTGCTGTACCTTTTCTGCGTATCTCCCCTGATGCCCGCTCCGGTGCCATGGGAGATGTAGGGATCGCTATCTCAGCTGACGCGAATGCCCAATACTGGAATGTCGGTAAAATACCTTTTGCCAAAAAGAAATACGGTATTTCGGCCACCTACACGCCCTGGTTGCAGGACCTGGTACCAGACATCAACCTGGTCTATGTGTCAGGCTATGCCAAATTCGGCAAAGACGACAACCAAGCTATCAGTGGTTCCTTGCGGTACTTCTCCCTCGGTGATATCAACTACACAGACATTAACGGCCAGAGCAACGGTACCGGAAAACCACGTGAATATTCTCTTGATTTCGGTTACTCCCGCAGGTTGTCTACCTACCTTTCTACAGGGGTAAGCCTCCGCTATATCCACTCTTCCCTGATTACAGGTGCCCCCAACAGTGGCGACACTAAACCGGGCAATGCTGTGGCAGGTGATGCAGGGGTGTATTATTCCCGTACTACAGAACTGAATGAGGATAAAGCCAGCACTTTCAGTGCCGGTGCAGTACTGAGCAATATCGGCAGCCGTATATCCTACAGTTCTACCCGCCGTGACTTTATCCCTACCAACCTGGGTATCGGCGCTGCTTATACGTATAAAGCAGACATGTACAACAAAATCACCATTGCCGCTGACATCAACAAGCTTATGGTTCCGGCTCCTGAATCCAGGGATTCTGCAGGCGTGACCAGCTATTTTTACCCAGACAAATCGGTGGTTTCCGGCGTATTCAGTTCTTTTGGCGACCCTGCCGGCATCAAGCGTGTAAACGCAGCAATCGGTGCTGAATACTGGTACCAGGATCAGTTTGCAGTACGTGCGGGTTACTATTACGAACACAAAGACAACGGTGCCCGCAAATACTTTACAGTCGGCCTGGGTGTACGCTATACGGTATTCAACCTGAATGTTGCCTACCTGGTTCCTTCCGGTTCCGGTATCACCCGCAACCCGCTGAGCAACACCGTGCGTTTCTCTCTGAACTTCGACTTCGACAACGGCAGCGACTTCAGCAAAACGCGCGCTGACAATTAATTTTCAGTTCATTTTGTACTAAACGGGGGAAAGCATCACACGCTTTCCCCCGTTTCTTTTTGTCCGTTCCGGCGGTAAACCTTATAGGTTTCCCCACCCACAAAGCGCATAAAAAACGCTGCCCGGGGGCAGCGTTTAGCAGACAGAACTCACTAAAAATTTTATACGGCAAAGCTTTCCCCGCAACCGCAACTACGGCTGGCATTGGGGTTGATAAAGTGAAAGCCTTTACCATTCAAGCCATCAGTAAAATCAAGTATGGTATCGCAGAGGTACAAATAACTTTTCAGATCGGTGACCAGTTTGATCCCATTGTCTTCAAACACCTGGTCTTTAGGCTGTATCTCGTTGTCGAAGTCCAGTTTATAGGACAGACCGGAACAGCCCCCACCCACAACACCTACACGAAGAAAATAATCTTCGCCCAGGTTGCTGTCTTTAATCAACTGCAACACCT
>DATJDO010000413.1:0-6714 GCA_035497375.1 Chitinophagaceae bacterium
GAACCTTTGGCCGGATTTCCCCTTTTGGTCTATGTCTTATTATAATCATTTCCGGCCATAAGAATCCACCTGTCCGTAAGAATGAATTATATTTGTCTGGCTATGAACGATATCCCGGTAAACAGTTTGCCCAAAGGTGACCACGAACTAAAGGTCATACCCCTCGGGCACCTGACACCTTACGATTTCCGGAAACCGCACCGGCATGCGTACTTCGAGTTTTTCTTGTTTGAAAAAGGTGGGGGCAATCATTTTATTGATTTTGTCGAGTATACTATCCCCGACCATTCCGTACATATTGTCTTTCCACAGCAAGTACACCAGGTGAACAGGGAGCCGGGATCTACCGGTTTTATTATTCTTTGCAGCAGAAATGTGATGAATATCCTGGGTAAATTCTTCTTCCCGCAGCTGCTGCAGAATAACTACACCGCACCCAGCCTTACTTTTGGCAAAGAGGATTTTGCCCGCCTGAAGCAAACCGTCCTGAGCCTGCAGGAAGAGCTGCGCTCAGATACGATACTGTCTTACAACATGGCGCAGAGTTATACCTCTATATTCCTGACGCACTGCATCCGCCACCGGGCCGCGGTACTGCAGGATGAGCTGCCTGGCTTAAGTTACAACCGCCACGATTGGGAAGTGTATAAGGGCTTTGTCGACCTGCTGGAACAAAATTTTATGGACAAGGCCCAGGTTTCTTTTTATGCCGCTTCGCTGGCGTCGACCCCCAAAGTGCTGAACAATAGTATCCGTAAAGTAAGCGGGAAGACAGCCGTTGAATTGCTGCAGGAGCGCAGCCTGCTGGAAGCGCAGCGCCTGTTGCTGAACGGCGAGGAAAGTATTAAGGAGATCGCCTACAAGCTCGGCTTCCAGAACAACTCCTACTTTACCCGCTTCTTTGTAAAACATACAGGCCACACCCCCAGCGCATTCAAACAGCTCTGGGAGGAAAAGTACAATTCCTGATATATTAAAAATATATTTTTTATTTCGGCAAAAGAAAAGCATAGTATCCGGGTGTCGGATCTTACGGGCCGCATAGTAGCGGAGGATAGAGCGTTTGCTCGCGGGATGTATCGGGTATCGCTCATCCTACGCGATGGACGAAACTATGGAGTGCCAGTAGTGCTGGAATAGGCCTTTGGGCAGAGCTTGGAACAAAACAATCAGTCAGACCCGTCACCTGTTTCCGGAGTATGCTTTGTATACATCCGGGTTAAAACAGGTACTTTTCGGAAAAGTGCTTACTTCCTGAAATAAGTAAAGTGAGGTGGATATTTATTTTTGTGGCACAGGCTTTGCTATAGAATAACGGTAAAGGTGCCTTACTGTTCCGGCGGTCGGTCCGCGGTGGCAGCAACAGGGCACGATAAGCTCACAAATAAAAATCGAAGCCATGCAATACCTGATTCACGATCTTCTGAAACTTCCGCTGGAAGACAGGCTAGCCGTAGTAGAGCGGCTGATTTGTAGTATCCGCAGCGAAGAAGCGCAGCAATCCAAACAGCATCCCGATACCAATACACGGTTTTTCGGACACTCTACGCCTGTTTCCTTTGCCGTCTGATACACGTCCATACTTCCCGATTGCTTCATTCGTAGCTGCCTGATATTCCGGGTGGCTACTTTTCTCTGTACCACCTGCTTTGTGGCGTTTTTCATTTTGCCAGCTGCTTTACCGCTCTATATTGTAAAAAAACCGGTGATACACATCACCGGTTTTTTTGCTGCTTCGCAGCGCTTATTATTCTTTGTACAGGATCACAAACTCCACGCGGCGGTTCAGTGCGCGGCCTTCGTCCGTTTCATTGCTGGCCACCGGGTGGCGCATGCCCATGCCCCATGTATTGATCCGCTCCGGCTTCACCTGGTATTGTGACAGGACCACCTTGGCTGAATCTGCACGCCGGCCGGACAGCTCATTATTATATTGCTCCGCTCCCTTGTTATCCGTATGACCGCTGATCAGGACGGCAGTGCGGTCAAATTTATTCAGTGCAAGGGCGAAACGCTGCATTTTTGGAATGATCGGTTCGTTGATGGATGCGCTGTTGAAGCCAAACATCAGATTGCTGGGAAAGATCACTTTGACGGTATCGTTCAGATGCGATACCAGCGCTGAGGATTTCAAGCTACGCTTTAGCTTTTTATACGTCTTACGCATGTAAGCATGTTTGGTTTTTGGTGTACCGCAGGAGCTTATCACCATTTGGGCCGAAAACAATGCTATAATAATAAACAGGAGTTTTTTTGAATACATTTCTTATGCATTTTACCCGGCAAAAGTAATCAATTGACCACCATTTTAAACCCGACACCGTGAATAGTCTGAATCTCTACTCCTTCCTGCCCTTTGATGTATTTTCTGAGTTTGGTAATGAATACATCCATACTGCGGCCAAGAAAATAGTCGTCCTTGCCCCAGATCTTCGTCAGGATATCCTCCCTTTTTAATACAGTATTGGCATTCAGGTAAAAGTATTTGAACAGTTCTGCTTCCCGCTGAGTCAGCTGAATGATGCTTTCCGGTGTTTTGAGTTCCAGGTTTTTAAAATCAAAAGCCAGCTGGCCGATCATCACCGGTTCGGTCATTTCTCCTTGCTTTTTCTGCGTGCGCTTCAGGAAGACTTCCATGCGCAGCAATAGCTCCTGCATGTTGAAGGGCTTGGTAATATAATCATCCACACCTTTTTGAAAGCCGGATATCTTGGATTCGTCTGAACCGAGTGCTGTAAGCATCAGTATTGGTATGGACTCATTCTTTTTCCGGATCTGCGCAGCAAGGGTAAGGCCGTCTTTTTTCGGCAACATTACATCCAGCAGGCAGATATCGAAGGTGTTGCGCATAAACTGCTGCCAACCTGTTTCACCGTCAACACAATAGGTGACCTCATAGCTGTTTTCTTCGAGGTTGTCTTTGAGTATAAAGGCGAGGGAAGCATCATCTTCCACCAACAATACTTTTGCTTTTGTCATGTTGTTACAGTTTAAGACAAGCCCGGAAAGCTCAGCGTAAATATAGTTCCTTTTGCCAAATCGCTTGTAAACGATACGTTACCGGAGTGCAGGCGTGTGATACTCAATACATAATTAAGGCCCAGGCCGAATCCCTTTACATTATGCACATTGCCCGTTGGTACCCGGTAAAACTTTTTAAACAGGTGCTTGTGGTATTTTTTCGAAATGCCGATACCATTGTCGGCTACCGAAATGATGATCCTCCCTTTCTCTTCTTTTAAAACAATGCTGATCACTGGGCTGTGATCGCAGTACTTGATTGCATTGTCCAGTAGGTTGCGGATCACATTCGTCAGGTGCAGGCGATCGCCATAGAAGGCTACCGCTGCGGAAGGCATATCCAAAGTAATGGTGCCCTTGCGTGTGTCGACCAGGTTCTGAAAGCTTTCTTTTACGCCCAGCAGGATATCCTGCCATACGATCTTCTCTTTTTGCAGGACCATCTTGCCTTTATCCGATTGCGCCATCTGTAGAACCCTTTCTACCTGAGCGCTCAGCTGCGTGCTTTCTTTCAGGATAATGTCCGCATAATTGCGCAGGCGTTGCGGCTTGTGGATAATGTCCTCATGCTGCAGTACAGATGCACTCATCTGTATGGAAGCCAGGGGCGTTTTCAGCTCATGCGTCATGTTGTTCACGAAGTTCTTTTGCACCTCCCCCAACCGCTTCTGTTTCAGGATGATGAACAACAGGTAACCCAGGAATACGATGACGCAGATCAGTACAGCGGAAGAAATAAACCAGATGCTCATCTGGGATACCAGCAATTGCTGCCGGTTCGGAAAGTACACGCCAAAATAATAGTTCTCTCTTTTGATATTCGGGAAGTCCACCAGCTCTGCTGGTTTTTTGTCGCCACCGGCTACCTGTACATGCGCCTGGTAATTGACCTTTTCGCTCATGCAATCATATAATCCAAACTGGAAGTCGGTAACCAGGTTTTGTTTGGCAAATGCCTTTTCTATAAAGTGCTGCAGTACTTCTTTTTCGATAAAGACATTGATCTGTACCACGTAGTAATCGTCATTTATCTTCTCTACAGGGCTGTAGTTGGGCAATTGCACTTCTTTCAGGGTCATTACGTCCTGCGCTACTTTGGACAGTGCTTTATTTACATCGAAATTGAATTCCGTCTGCTGGAGTGTATAGGCCCTTCTCACCCAATAACTCTGGGTGATGATAATGCCGGCAGATACCATGAGCGCCAGTATCATAATCAATCTTATGGAGGCATTCTTCATGGGCGTTTATTTTATTTTGATACGATCTTGGTTTTGCTGCAAAAAAGAAGCCCAGTCTTGTTTTTTACTACTGCTTTTTTTCACGGCAGCAGGGCTGTTTTTTTTCAGGGGGTTTTTCATCTGGTAGTGATGACACAAGGCTACGGCAAGGGCATCCGTCGCGTCCATAAATTCCGGACGCTCTTCAAAGTCCAGTATGCGTTGCAGCATATCCCACACCTGTTCTTTGGTTGCTGCTCCTTTACCCGTGATCGACTGCTTTATTTTCCGTGGTGCGTACTCTATGGCCTCCAGCTCGTGCATCATGGCAGCGGCAATTGCGACGCCTTGAGCCCGGCCCAGTTTGAGCATACTTTGTACGTTCTTGCCAAAAAAGGGAGCTTCAATCGCTACAGCACAGGGTTTATGGGTACGGATCAGGCTTTCTATCTTTTTAAAGATCAGCGACAGGCGCTCCGGGTGGTTCTTGTATTTCGAAAGCTGCAGCACGCCCATTTCCAGCAACCTGGCCTTGCTGCCCCTGATACCGATCAGGCCATATCCCATCACCAGTGTTCCGGGATCGATTCCTAAAATAACCTGTTCCTGTTCCTGTCCCTGCAATGGCTGAAATTATGAGTACAAATGTACCGAATAATCAGGCAGGGAAGCGTTGTGATCCCGTTATTGATTGGCAATTTATTAACCTATTTTATTCTTTATTACAGGATACTATTTGTTGCTTTGCTTTAAAGATTAACAAATATCTGGGTAAGGTTCATCAAACCTTTTCAAAGGTTTGATGTCCAAGCTCTGAAATAAAAAAGACAGCAACCGGATGAGGAGTGTATCATTTTTACTGTGCAGCCTGTTCTTCGTATTCAGTGCCCATGCACAGGCAGATTTTTGCCACATTAAGAATACCAGTTTTAAAGACAGCGAACGCCTGTTATTCAAAGTGTATTATAATATGAGCCCTTTGTGGATTCATGCCGGCAATGCCATTTTTACCGTAGAGTCTGATGTATTAGACAAAAGGAAAGTGTTTCACATTAGCGGTGTGGGAAAAACGGCGTCATCTTACGAGTGGTTTTATAAAGTGAACGATAAGTACGAGACCTTCCTGGATGAAGAAACGCTGGCTCCCCAACGCTTTATACGCAATGTCAATGAAGGCGGATTTAAAATATACAACTATGTCAACTTCAACCACAAAGCCGGCAAAGCAGTAAGCACCAACGGGGTTTTTGATGTCCCGAAATGTACACAGGACGTGCTTTCGGCAATTTACTTTGCCCGGAATATCGATTACAATAAATATAAGCCAGGCGACAAGATTCCATTCAAAATGTTCCTGGACGACCAATTGTATGACCTCTATATTCGCTATGTAGGCAAAGAAGTAATTGAGACGAAGTATGGGAAATTCAACGCGATCAAGATTACGCCCCTGCTGATAGAGGGCACCATCTTTAAAGGGGGGGAAAAAATGGCCGTATGGGTCAGCGATGATGCCAACCATATTCCGCTGCGGGTCAGCAGCCCGATACTGATCGGGAGTATAAAGGTGGATATGATGGAATACAGCAACCTGCGCAGTCCGCTTACAGCACTGATCAAAAAGAAATAAGCACCGACCGCTGTCACCCCGACGCAGGAGGGGTCTCTACGCGTTGCCCAAAACGTTCATGTATAAGTTACTTCCCGCCAGGCCAGATGCCTGCGGTATGACAACAGAGGAAGATGTCTGCGTACGCTCAACCTGTCATTCCGAAGGAATCTGTATTGCTGTGTTTGGATTGGTGAGGGTGTAGCCAGATGCCTATGGCATGACATCGGTAGGGAAAAACCTATAAGGTTTGTATTCTTAATTTTTCCGCCGGGGTACCACCGGTACTGCAGACGTGTCGAAAGGCATTCTTTTCATCTTTTTCTCCGTCGTTTTCATGTTGATTTCGCTGTCGTCCGGGTATAGGCGGGCGTCGCTTTGGCTGCTGCTTACCTTTTTGGGTGTGCAGGCATAAGATAGTGCTGCAGCTGTACTGCAAAGGAGAAGATATCTTAAAGCCAGGAAAAGTCGGGTCATAAATCGATTTGTATGTAAAATACAAAGAAATGCAATGTGGGCACCTTTAAGGGTTTACTAAATAAAAACCCTGCTTTCCTTACATTGCAGCACAGCACATAACTTCGCGTATGTTTTCGAAAGACCGGGTTTTACAACAAGCCATACAGTCCATACACCTGCAATCGGCCTCTATTACTTTACTGGAAGGCTATATCGGCGACACTTTTGCAGAAGCCGTCAATACGATCTACCAGTGCAAAGGCCGCCTGGTGGTTTCCGGTATCGGTAAAAGCGCTATTGTGGCGCAAAAGATCGTCGCTACGATGAACTCTACGGGCACGGCTGCCTTGTATATGCACGCTGCAGATGCCATACATGGCGACCTGGGCATGATACAGGAAGACG
>DATJDO010000414.1:0-9428 GCA_035497375.1 Chitinophagaceae bacterium
AGAAGAAATTGCTTCTAAAAGGAAGAGCCTGGTCAGCACAGGAGACCGTTCTGCAAAAATCCGTACTTATAACTACCCACAGGGCCGTGTGACCGATCACAGGATCAATATGACCGTATACACCCTGGATGCCTTTATGAATGGCGATATCCAGGAAATGGTATCGGCACTGGCTTTTGCCGAAAACGCAGAAAAAATGCAGGCTGGCGAAACGATTATCTAAGTTTAATGAACAATAACTGATCTCAAAACAAGAAACAATGAATACACCCACATTCGATCTGGTGGAAATTGTAAAAGTGATTCAGCGCAACCTGAAGCTTATCATTGGTATTACTGCGATAACAGCAATCATCGGCGCTATTGTCTATAAAGTAAAAGACAAGGAGTACAAAGCCAGTGGGGAAGTATATATGCTGAACCCGCTGTATGGAGACCGTAACCACATCCTGCGCCGCTCCAATGGTGATATGCGTTTTGTGGACTACTTCGGTACGGAAGGGGATGTGGATAAGGCGATGACAATGATCGATTCCAAGGATGTGCAGGATTCTGTGATCACGGCTTGTGGTCTTTATGGCGCCTGGAAGCTGGATGTGGGCAACCCCCGCGACCGCGCTGCAATGGATGCACGCTATACCAGTGCCTTTGAGTCCAAGCGTACGGAAAATGCGAGTATTATGTGCAGTTTTGAGGATACAGACCCGGCGCGTGCCGCCAAAGTACTGGATGCGGTGGTAAAGATCACCGACATTAAATTCCGCTCTTACCTGGCCCTGGTCAAAAACAATGCGAAGGACCGCGTCAATAAGAAAGTGGCAGAAATGGACCGCCAGGTTGAAAGATACACTGATTCATTGGTAAGCCTGCGCAATCAATACCAGATTTACGACATCATCAGCCCTAACCGCCAGAACCTGGTGATCAATAATCTAACTGCCGGACGCGGTGCGAATGCTGCCGAAGGTATAGAGCGTATTCAAAACCTGGAGTCGATCAAAGATCAGCTCGTAGTAAGCCGTGCCGAATTGTCCGCCACTGCTTATGAAATGGAAACAGATAAGACCGATGAGGTGGAAATACTGCATTATGTGTCTACCCCGATTGTACCCAATAAGCCTTCCGGCCTGGGCTTTATCCTGACTACATTAGCCTGCGGTTTCGTAGCATTTTTCTTCTGTGTGCTGCTGTTTTCCTTTACCGCATACATTAAGGCCCTCGCCGATACCAAACGATAATGCATCTTTTACTCAGCAATCATCAGCGTACCATCCATATAGCAGGCATTAGCCTGATGGTGCTCTGCGTGCTGCTGTTTGCCGGACTGGGTAGCTTGATCTTCCTGGCCGTACCCTTTGGTGTACTCTTCCTGGCGCTGTTGTTCTTTAACTGGAAGACAGCATTCTGGATTATGCTGTTCTTCATTCCCTGCTCCATACAGGTTTGGTTTTTCGGTGATACGCTTTCCACATCGCTGCCCGATGAACCTATGATGTGGCTGTTCCTGTTGCTCACAGTGGCTTTGCTCGCCAGTAAACCTACTATGCTGCCGCAATGGTTCTGGCGCAGCCCGCTCACGCTGATTGTCGTGGTGCAATATGTCTGGCTGATCGTCACGGTTATCTATTCACATGAACCGTTTTTTTCTGTAAAGTTCCTGGCGGCAAAGACCTGGTTCCTGGCTTCCTTTTTCATCATTCCCGTGTTCATATTCCGGGAAAAGAAAGACTGGAAGAAAGCCTTCATCCTCATACTGGTGCCGACGACCATCCTGATGACAGTAATCTTCTTCAAACATTGGCGCCTGGGTTTTTCTTTTGAAAAGATACAGCCGGCCTTGCGCTACCTGTTTTACAACCATGTCGATTATTCGACCTTCCTGTCTATGGTGCTGCCGATGCTGTGCATCGCCTATTATATATGCCGGGGTAAAGGCTTGTTCTTAAGAACTTTTATTCTTGGCCTGATCGCTTTTTACCTGGTCGGCATCTACCTGGCGTATGCGCGGGCTGCTGTTGTGGCTGTGGTCTTCTCCTTTACCATTATGGCTGCTATCCGCTGGAAGCTGGTGAATTTCATTATGCCGGTATTCTATGCTTTCGTCATTTGTATTGTGTCTTTTGCAGCCTATAAAAACACCTACATCGACTACCGCCCGGATTATACCCGCACCTTTATGCGCAAATCCTTTAAAGATCATATTGTCGCTACCTTCAAAGGAGAGGATATGTCTTCGATGGAGCGGATTTACCGATGGATCGGTGCGGTGCGTATGAGTACGGACGAACCGCTGAAGGGTTATGGCCCCAACTCTTTTTACTATTATTATAAGCCTTACACTGTCACGTCTTTTGTTACTTATGTAAGCCGTAACCCGGAAAAGTCAACAACGCATAACTATTTCCTGCTGATGCTGGTGGAGCAGGGTATCCCCGCCATGGTTCTGTATGGCTTACTGGTCTTCGTGTTCTTTGCGCAGGCGCAAAAGATATACCATCGGCAGAAAGATAAATTTTACCGGTCCTGTACCCTGGCGGTAGCTATGGTGTTTGCCGCTTCTTTTATCAACAATTTCTTTTCGGAACTGATTGAGACCCATAAAGTGGGTTCCCTCTTTTACCTGTCCATAGCAGCAATGATCATCCTGGATCATCAAAGCAGGAAGCCGCAGGAGCCTGCCGTACAATCGTAATTTTTCAGGAACGGGCGAAAGCCAATAAGGGCGCGTAGTCTCCCATATCGGCTGCTCTTACAGCGAGCAGGTAGTTTTTTCGCGTATTAGTATGGCCGGAGCGGCTACCGTATCCCCAGGTGAAAACAGACAGGCCAAAAATCTTTTCAATAATAATATCCGCCATCAGGCGGCTGTGCCTGCCGTTGCCGTTGGCAAAGCAATGGATGCTCACCAGGCGGTGTTTGAAACGCAGCGCCAGTTCATCCGGATCATAAGTATGATGTGCTACCCAGTACAGGGCGTCGTCCAGCAGGGCTTTCAGCTCTGTGGGAATCTGCCATTTATCAACACCTATATTTTTATTGCTTTTTCGGAACGAACCTGCCCAGGCCCAGACTTCGCGGTACATCCGTTTGTGCAGCCCTCGTATCAACTGTTCGGTAAATACCTGCTGCGGACTGAACTTTCGCGAAAGCGTCCATTGGATGGCCTGCTCGATGTTCTGCTGCTCAAACTCGTCCAGTTCCCCGCGCGTGGCGATGGTAGAGATCAGCAAGCCCTCTTTTTCATCTTCATCCAGAGGCGTCTGCCCCTCCTGTTCCTGCAGGTCTAATCCCATAAGAATTTAGGCATTTCGTTTATAAGAGCCTCTGTCCTTTCCCTGATCGCTTTTTTAATCCTTTTTTCAGAGTTTGCCTGGTCTTCGAGCTTCATGGTGTTGGCCGTGCGCAATACGATCTGTGTGGCCAGTTCGTTGGCCCGCTGTTCAACCATCTTTTCCAAAGAGCCATCGTTGGGCACAAAGCCATATACCAGTTGCATATTCAGCGATGCCGCCACTTCCTTCAGCGCCTTAATGGTGATGGTACCGTCTTTTTCGCGCTTTTCGATGTCGGCAACGGCCTGTTTGGACACCGATAGTTTCTGGCCCAACTGGGGCAGGGACATACCGATAGCCATACGTATGGCTTTGATCCATCCGGTAGGGGGAGCTACGATTTTTCTAAACCGCAGCAGGAGCAGCATTTTGTCATTCAACTGCTGGAAACGCAAAGATTTCTTACTCATAAGGTAAAGCTATAGCTTGACTATATCTACACAAAAGTAAAGCTATAACTTGACAAACAAAAAAAATAGTCAAGCTATAGCTTGACTATTTTAATAAAAATCAATGTTGATTTTCTAATTAAGTATTTGGTATAAAATATTTTATAGAGAAAAATATTTTAAATAATAAAAAATAACAATTAATTTATAATAAAAAACTCCTTTTGTTGGATGCAAAAGGAGTTCAGGAACATGCAGATTTAATTATTCGGCTGTTTTCTCTGCCCTCATTTGAGGAAACAGCAATACATCCTGTATAGACACCTGCCCGGTCAGCAACATCGCCAGCCGGTCTATGCCAAAGCCGATACCGGCAGTGGGCGGCATGCCATATTCCAGCGCACGCAGAAAGTCATAATCGATAAACATCGCTTCGTCATCACCACGCTCCATCAACTGCACCTGCTCTTCAAAGCGCTCACGCTGGTCGATCGGGTCGTTCAGCTCACTGTAGGCGTTGGCAATTTCTTTGCCATTCACGATCAGTTCAAAGCGCTCTACCAGTCCGGCTTTGCTGCGGTGTTTCTTCGTGAGGGGGCTCATCTCTACCGGGTAGTCGGTAATGAAAGTAGGTTGTATATAATGATCTTCACATTTACCACCAAAGATTTCGTCGATCAGTTTTCCTTTGCCCACATTCGGATCCACTTGTATG
Organism: Chitinophagaceae bacterium; assembly: GCA_035497375.1. Classification (GTDB taxonomy): domain Bacteria; phylum Bacteroidota; class Bacteroidia; order Chitinophagales; family Chitinophagaceae; genus Rurimicrobium. The sequence continues at coordinate 4,437 of DATJDO010000414.1, forward strand.
TGCAGCTGACGGCACACGTCGCGGAGGCCCGCTTCATCCATTTCACTGACGTCGAATCCGGTATGCTCTTTAATGGCATCGTAGATGCTGATGCGCGCATAGGGTGCTTTGAAATTGATTTCTTTTCCTTCGATGCTGGCAACGGAAGTGCCGTTGGTTGCAATCGCCGTTTGTTCCAGCAATTGCTCCGTGGTCTCCATCATCCAGAAATAATCTTTGTAGGCTACATAAAATTCGAGTACTGTGAATTCGGGATTGTGCGTGCGGTCCATGCCTTCATTGCGGAAGTTGCGGCTGAACTCATAGACCCATTCAAAGCCGCCTACGATCAGGCGTTTCAGGTACAGTTCGTTGGCAATACGCAGGTACAAAGGCATATCCAGCGCATTGTGGTGGGTGATGAAGGGGCGTGCCGCTGCACCGCCGGGAATGCCCTGCAGTACCGGTGTGTCCACTTCCAAGCCGCCGCGTTCGTTCAGGAAGCTGCGGATCGCGTTTTTCATCTTCGTGATCTTCGTAAAGGTGTCACGTACGCCGGGGTTCACGATCAGGTCTGCATAGCGCTGGCGGTATTTGAACTCCATATCGCTTACCGCATCAAACACTTCTCCGTCTTTTTCTTTCACCACCGGTAAGGGGCGCAGTGATTTGGACAAGAGGGTAAAGGAGGTGGCATGGATAGAGATCTCACCCATTTTAGTGGTGAATACATAGCCTTCCACACCGATAATGTCACCGATGTCGATGAGTTTTTTCCATACAGTGTCGAACATATCTTTGTTGTCGCCGGGGCAGATATCATCCCTGCGGATATAGACCTGTATGCGCTCTGTACTGTCCTGCAGCACGGCAAAATTGGCTTTGCCCATATCGCGTACCATCATCACGCGGCCAGCTACAGACACCTTGGCAAAAGCTTCCTTATTTTCTTCGGTATAGTTAGCCTTTATGCCTGTGGCAGTATGGCTTACCGGGTAAGTAGGGGCGGGGAAGGGGTCTATACCCATAGCCTGCAATTGCTGTAGTTTTTCGCGGCGGATGATTTCCTGTTCGCTGAGCGTATGATTCATAAGTAAAAAAGTGTATGCTAAAAATTGGCGCAAAAATAGCGTTTTAGCAGGGAATTGCTGGTAGGTAATTTGAAGGCTTACCAGCTGTCTCCGGCAAGCGCGTGGAAAATTCCCCGGAAAACTTGCATTCACAATCGCTTTTTATTAAATTTGAAAACCACTCCATATTTTCCATGAAAACGAAATATATTATTCTGATCATACTGCTCTTGTGCAGCAGGGCCGCCATATACGCCCAGGGACAGAATAATATCTGGACGGTAGGCAATGGCCTTGGGGTTGACTTCAATGGCGGAGGGCCTGTTTTTTATCCCAATAGTATTGCGACCTGGGAAGGCTGTGCCTCTTTATGCGACGAATCCGGAAAACTACTTTTTTACAGCGATGGTATCAAGGTGCGGGACAGAACACATGCAATCATGCCCAATGGCAGTAGTATGCTCGGGGATATTTCTACCACGCAGGGTGTAGCTATTGCCCGGGTGCAGGGGCAGGATAGTTTGTATTTTCTATTCACACTAACAGATGCCGCTACCGGTGGGGACCTTCGTTACTCTATTGTGGACATGAGACGGAATGGAGGCTTGGGAGACGTGGATCCGTTGCGTAAGAACACCAAAATAAAAGATAACCTGAGTGAAAAGATGATTATAGCCGGCCGCTGCGATAAGCAATGGTTGATGGTACATCATAGAGACTCCAGTATTTTCCTCGCTTATCCATTGGGGAGCACGACGACTATAGCAGCCCCCGTTGTTTCAACTGTCGGATCAGGAAATAGGAGAAATTATTATATCGTAGGTGAGATGAAAGCCTCTCCCGATATGGGAACCCTGGCATTGGCCAATTATTTTGGAGGGGAGGGTGTGGAAATGTATGATTTTGATCAGCTTACCGGCATTGTAAGCAATTTCAGAATAATGGACAGTTCTCTGAGGGGAGCATATGGGGTTGAGTTTTCAGCAGACGGTAGCAAACTCTACACAAGCCTGTACGGTAATCCCGTTTACCAGTATAATTTGCTGGCCGGCAGTCCCGCAGCGATAAAAGCTTCCCAATACTCTGTCTATGGCTTTTCCAGCTTTGGGTTAAGAAGGGGGCCGGACAATATGATTTATATGACAACATCAGAGCGGCCGACAAACTTTTCCAGGATCAGAAACCCGGACCTGAGCGGAGCACTCTGTGGCTTTCAAAAGGATTTTCTGCCCGCTTCATTTTCCAACAGCCAATATTGCCTGGGATTTGGTAACCAGTTTGTACAGTACAGGGATACAATATACGCGACGACGGTTAAAAATATTTGCACCGATGATACGATTCAACTCTCCGGATCCGGCTACGCAAAATATCACTGGAATGACGGCAGCAGAGATTCTGTAAAAAAAGTTTATGGGGTTGCTGGTATTTTTACCTTGTATTCTACATCGGATTGTGAAGTTAAAGTAGATCTGTTCGTAGTTAATGTGATGCCTGCTGTACAGAAATTCACCAGGAAGGACACTGTGCTGTGCTCGCCTGGTTTCGTGAAGCTAAATGGTTGGACGGGAGCAGATTCTGTACGCTGGGAGGATGGAAGCAAAGAAAAGGAACGGATCATTGCCTCTGGCGGTACGTATTGGGTGGCTTCTTACGGTAAGTGTACCATTACTGTGGACACCTTTTTTGTGGCGGATAAACCGCTCAGAAAAGACCTTATCCTGAAGGATACCATAATTTGCTTTCAGGCATCCTTGCGTATCAGCGCGCCCGATACATTCAAGACTTTTACCTGGGATAATGGGAGTACGCAGAAAGATACACTGGTAGAAACTTCAGGTAAATATACCGTAGTGGCCAGGAATGACCTGAATTGTACAGCACTGACGCTGATCACCAATGTTTCGCTGGTCAAGCCTCCTCCCTTTCTGATAAAAGATACAATTGTCTGTTCAACCGATACAATTGTGTTGAATGCCAAAACTGAATATGCCGATGCCACTTATGAGTGGAGCACAGGTGAACGGACGCCGGCAATCAGCGTGCTGCCACCGGCTACCCGTTTCGTGTCTGTGCGTGTTGGTAACTGTACTTTGTATGACAGCATACAGGTGCGGTACCGTCCGCTGGATTTGAATATTGGGCAGGATCAAACCGTTTGTGCCGGCGAAACAGTACACCTGCAGGCCAACCTAAGTGGCTATAAGTATCAATGGTCTACCGGTGCCACAACCCAGGAAATAGAAGTGTCTGAGTCTGGTACTTATATATTGAAAGCATACAATGACACTTGCTCCGGTAGCGGGGAGGTAAAGATCAGTTTTGTCAATTGCTCGGAATGTGCATCGATACCCAATGCGTTCACGCCCAACAACGATGGTATCAATGATCGCTTCAAACCTGTACTCGCCTGCCCGGTATTGCACTATGAGTTTTCTGTTCGCAACCGTTGGGGACAGGTAATGTTTACCACCAACAACCCGAATGAAGGCTGGGACGGATCGTCTAAAGGCAATACGCTGGAAGGCAATGTCTATTACTATATGATGAAAATAAAATTTGACGCCCAGGACAATAAAGAACAATTGTATAAAGGAGACGTAACGCTGATCCGGTAAATAAAGCTTATTCCTATGATGCAAAGATTATTTGTTTTGTTTGTTGCGATGCTTTTTGCAGTGGAGGGATGGAGCCAGGGTGAAAATAATATCTGGACATTCGGTGACCAGGATGGCCTGAATTTTAATGGGGGCGGGCCTGTGTATTACCGCGACTCCATGTATTCATACGAAGGATGTGCTTCTGTGTGCGATGGTACGGGCAAGTTGCTTTTCTACAGCGATGGGCAATATGTATACAACAGGAATCATGTTGCAATGCCAAATAGCGGAGGGCTAGTAGGGCATAAGCGTTCCTCTACCCAGGGTGTAGGCATTGCCAAAATCCCGGGCTATGACAGCCTGTATTACCTGTTCATGGTGGAAGCCTGGGAGCAAAAAACAGGAAAACTGCGGTATTCGCAAATAGATATGACGCTGGATGGCGGCCTTGGGGATATTGTTTTTGGTAAGAAAGATATTGTATTGGATAGTGCTATGAGTGAAAAAATGGCGTTTGCCGGTGTGTGTGGTCAGCCCTGGCTGATCACGCATCATAAGGATAGTGCTAAATTTTATGCCTACAAGATCAATTCCCCCGCTACAATCGGAGCTCCTGTGGTTTCCTTCTGTGGTCTTTACAATAGTCCCTGGGCCTATGGCTATGGAGAGATGAAGGTGTCCGGAAATGCAAACCGTATTGCTGTTGCCAATCCGTCTAAGATAGAATTATATGATTTCGATGAATCGAGTGGCCTGGTCAGTAATTATATGCCGATTGACACGAGTCTCACGGTTAAATACGGGATAGAGTTCTCTCCGGATATGAGTAAATTATATGCTACCGAGGGTTTGATGCAATATGATCTTTCCTTGCCTACGCTAAAAGAAATCACTGATTCAAAAATCAGCCTTGATCCGGCTTCGTCTGTCTTTTCTGCACTGAGAACGGGACCCGATGATAAAATTTATTTTGTAGGACCACTGGGCAGCATTTTTTCCAGGATTGAGTTTCCTAACCTGGCCGATACATTCTGCAGGGTAAAGTATGCGTTTATTCCGGATCGCCCCTCACCCAAAAAGGCATATATAGGTATCGGGCTCAACGCGTTCATACCGAAAAATAAGTTGGGCGATACGGTGATTCATGTGTCTGAAAAAAAACTCTGCACGGGCGATACGCTTCGGATAAAAGGGTATGGGTATAAATACTATAATTGGTCGGATGGCGATACCTCTGCTGTTAAAAAATTATACAAACCGGGGAAAGTGTGGTTGGTTTCAAGGATTAACTGTATCGTCAATATCGATACCTATATGATCAAAGTGCTTCCGGCAGTTACTTC
>DATJDO010000415.1:0-11518 GCA_035497375.1 Chitinophagaceae bacterium
TGATTATCCCCGGTATCAAATCGCGCTTCAACGGCCTGCCACCCAACCAGGTTGCATTCTCCGCCTTCATTCGCGGGCTGGAAAGAGTGCGGGTACCGGTAAACGGCTGGTGCAACTGGCAAAGCGGTTACAATACGCTGCCTAACGGAACACTGGTGAAAGAAGGCGGGTACATCACACGCCTGGCCGATCCGCGCCCCCCTGCGGTCACGGTATTCCCAGCCGAAGTATTGTTTACAGCGGCACCGGATGCCGCGAAAATTGCCCGGGGCACCTTGCACTGGGATGCCGCGCAAGGCGCACTGGCTTACCATCTTTGGGAGGCCAGCGAAACAGCCGTTCGTGTAGCACTCGAAAAAAAGCTGAAAGAAAAGTTCCCAGCCGATCCTTCCAAATGGTTAAAGACATTGTCGGTACCACTGGTGGAACGGGCGACACAATTGCGCGATCTGCTGGCGCAGGCGGAATATGCTGCCGTATGTCAACGCGCTTTCAGCCGTTCGTCTAAAGAGCCGATCAGGGCCACGAATTACGAATTGTCCATCCCTGGCAGCTCTGACGGATTATTTCTGTACCAGCTCAGCAGTGTAAACAGCGCCAATATCGAAAGCGGCAAAAGCAATGTCATCTTCTTTGCAGTGCCGAAAGTGGTCACACCTGCCGCGCCCTTGCTGCAGGTACGCCCTTACAAAAAGAAATCCGAATCTGATCCTGAAGGTGAAGGACTGGAAATCAAAGTCGTCACCACACTGGGCGAAGAGCCAGCCGGCTACCACCTGTACCGTACCCGTAAAAAAGTATTGGGCAATGACCCCGGTATGAAAGGGCTGCCCGTACTGGAACATGAAGCCTCGGAATGGGCGGACACCACCCTGAATATGCTGGACGGCACACAGTTTTCCGGCAAAATGGTACGGGAACTGGGGATCAGCCGCAGCTGGAAACCGCTGGTGTACCAGGCTGTAGCGATCGGCAAGACAGACGATGCCTGGGGACGGATCGGAGGAGAGAGTGAGGGCAGCAGTACAGAGATCGCTTATTTTCCCCCAGATAGCCCGCCTACATTGATCAGCACCAGCCATTACGGTAATACCTTCAGTACGGTATTCCAGGTACGGAGCAATGCACCATTCGACAAAACAGACCTGGGAAAAACAACGGTTGACGTGTACAGCATGGGCAGCAATAATGAGCGGATACTACTCCGGTCCTTTACTGCCTCAGAGACCACACGAAGCGCTTCAGCCATGCCGCTGGCGGCAAATGCGACAGAAGCAGCTCAATTGCCCAAAATGCAATATCAGCCTACCGATACGGCTACAGGCATCACAACATTCAGTCTGTGCCTGGCGGGTACAAGCGTCAATGCGATTGTGCGGATCACCGATCCCTTGAACCGCTTTACAGAAATACAAATTCAATCTTAAGACAGAGGCTTTTACTGACCAATCTTAAACCAATACTATTATGTCTTTCCTTAAAGATCTGACCAAAGAAAATCTGAAACAGTTTGGCATACAGGGGCTGAGCTTTACGATGCCTGCAACGACGCAAAAACTGGTGGATAGTTCCTCGTCCTCTGTGACGTTTAATGCTGCTGACCTGACACTGAGCAGCAGCAACAATTGGCTGGCTCCGTTCAGCGGAGTGCTGAATAAAGTAAACGGTACAGACAAAAAGATCAGGTTCAGCCTCCAAAAGGCAAACGGCGATATGGTAAATGAAACGGGTGCCTTGCTGCGCCTTTTTCCACAACAAATCCTGCGCCTGAAAAGACTGCTGGCAATCAAATTTGAAGAAGACAGCGACCATAACCCCGAACGTGCGAACGGCATACCCAAGCGACAGGTACCCGCTTTTATCTTTATCGAAGACAGCGCGGCAGATAGTATTACCGAAGGAATTGCCCCGGCAGGAACCGACCTGGGACTTAGTGGAAAATTGTCCCTCTACGACGAACAGGGATACATTATCCACCCGATGTATGCCGTAAGCCTGATCAAAAGCCTGCTGGCGATTTACCCTGCCCTGAATATTGACAGCGCACTCAGCGATCACCTGACTGCGATTACAGGGCTGGAAACGACAAACACCAACACGGTGCGCCTCGTAAAACCTGATGGAAAACCTTATGAAGGGGAACATATAGAAGGTTTAACGGCCATCGACACGAATATCGGCCTGTATAGTGTCAACACCTACTCCGGCGCGGACACCAGCCTGAAAGGAGAGATCAAAAAAGAAGCCACAGGCAGTTCTTTTTCTGCAGCACAAGCCAAACAGCTGGTATTGGATAATGTGTGTTACGGGCGTATGGGCGACCAGGTTGCCCTGCTGAAATTCCCGGCTGCGCTCAGCAATGCACCGGCACACGATTTTCATACCATTAAAGTCACCGGGCTGGAGCAATACCTGAAAGGAACAGCAGCAGATGCCTTCAACGGTAGCAAGCTGGAACCCAAACCAGTGCTGCGTCTTCACGAACAAGTGACCATATTAGCTTCCGGTAATGCAGTGATGGGCCGCATGAACGATTTGTTCAAAGACAGTCCTTCCGAAGCTTTGTGCGCAGCAGCAGCTATTGACACTAAGCTGGCCTTGCCCCAGGACAGCAGCAAAGTACTCTGGCCGGAATTCCCGGCCTTACCTGCCCCCGGAACCGTGGCAGAAGAAAACAACAGTTTTCCTTCCGGTCTTAAAGAACAGATGCGCGTACATAGCCGTGCCGATTTTTTACCCCCTGCCAGCGGCACCCCTACAGATGTACTGCTGAAACTATCAGGCCTGCCCTTTGGCGCAGCAGTACGTGTATTCAACCGGGTATTCGGCAACGACGCTACTTTGAAAAGAGGCAACGGTGCCGGAGGTGTCTGCACGACAGAAGCGGCACCGCTCAGCGGCCGCACCCTGAACGGGGAACTCAGCCTGGTGCTGAAAGACCCCCTGGGCCTGAAACGCCCCGAGGGAACAGCTACAGTACCCACCAATCCGCAACTGATCGTGGACATTATGATTGTGCTGCACAACCGCAAAAAAAGACTCTTCGGCGCAGTGACCTTACCGATACAAAGCAGTCCGGGTACAGTACCTGCGCCAACAGATAACCTGCTGGCCGGTGTCAGCAAGAAGAGCATCAGCAATGCCGGTATCCTGGGCCTGGGCAGCAATACTGCATCGTTCAGCTTTGCAACCCTGAAGGCGACGCTGAATACAGCGTTGAGCCTGTCTGACGATACTGCCCCGAGGCAACCCGCCCGACTACCGACCATGGCCCGCAGGGATTTATTGGCAGCCGCTAAAAAATCGGGTAAATGGCTGGGCCTGCTTAGTGGCGGGCAGATGAACGGCAACCTGCACAACGCAGAGCAGGACCTGGGCTGCCCCGGTTCCCCCGGAGGAACCGAAACATCCAATACGGGTGTATATACACAGGATGCGCAACTGGCATATGACCTGGCCCGTTCTACCTTCCGAAGGACCAACAATATCTATGAGCGTATTGCCGCAGATGGACTGGTCAATGACGCATGGAATGAACCTTCAGCCAACACGCCACTGGCAGCAACAGAGCAAAGCACAGAAAGCAAAGGCACTTTTGCCGGGGCCATATTGCAAAACATTTCCCCTTATTGTGAAACACCGGAACTGGCCCTGATCAAAGAAGCCGTTGAAGGAGACATAGCCGATATCCCGGCTGATTTCGATGCACTGGCGACGAAACTGGCCGATTGGATCAACGATATCGATACTACCCTGCTGCCCACTCCATTGGATACTGCGGCCGGCCGACTAAAAACGGAATTGCGCCCCAGGCTAAATACGCTGAAGGCAGACACCGGCCTGTCTGCGACAACGAAAGTACGCCTGTACAATGAACTGAAACGAGAGCTTAGTGCAGCCTGCTTTGGCCGCAGAGACAGCCAGTGGGCCTTACAGCAGGCCATCAAACAGGCCCGCCATTCTATCTATATCGAAACGCCGGGATTCAGCTTTACGAAAGGCAGCACAGATGCCGATTATGCACTGGACCTGATTGCAGAACTCACAACACAGCTCTCTGAAAAACCCGGCCTGCGCGTGATCCTCTGCGTGCCCCGCCAACCGGATTATACTTATGATCAATGGCTGGCCAGCGAGGTCAAAGAGCGCTTTGAGCTCATCGGCAACCTCCCCACAGATCAGGTGGTCACCTTTCATCCGGTAGGTTTCCCGGGCAGGGCATCCAACCTGGAACAAAGCACGATCATTGTAGACGACCAATGGGCGCTTTGCGGCAGCAGTGCCTTCCGGCGCAGAGGTTTTTGCTTTGACGGCAGTACGGACATGGTACTGACTGACCTGGAAACGAAAAACGGTGCAGCACATTCTTTGCTGGAATGGCGCAGGCAGTTATTGGGTCAGCGCCTGGGTATCCCGTCGGGAGAAAAAAGTAGCCGGGCTTTGTTGAGTGAAGATTTCAATGCAGCGTTCGCGATGATCCGGCAAATGCTCATTGCTGGCGGCCTGGGTAAGATAGAGCGCCTGTGGAACGGGCATACCGAGGGAGTAACGTATGCCGAACCGACGATCAACAAAGAACTGGCCAACCCGGACGGTATCACGTTCAACCTGATGGAGGCGTCGATATTTGAAGTATTTGAAGAGCTGGCGAAGTAATGTTTGGAACTCTTAAGGTATTAAGAGACTTGAAGCAGAAACCTTTGGGAGCTCTGTGCTGTAGTCAATTGACTCATTTCAAGTTGCGTTCCCTGGTTGTTAAGTAATGATCTAACCTACCCCTTGCGGGCCTTTTCTTCGGCCCTACTCTTCCGCCCCTGCCGGAAGGGAAATATGGATTTCACTTACTCCGGCAACTGCCGGAATAGCGTCCTGCTTCCCTGGAAAATAACCTAATCGTATACCAAAGAGCCTCCATAAATTCAATCTTTGAAATACCATTGCTACGATCAGAAATCCTGAATCCCAAATCTCAAATCGCTCTATTGCTGCAATCAAAAATCACAAATCATCATTCTAAAATCATCAGGCAGTGTATCTTCGTCAGCACGATGTACACCCGGCAGGAAGCAGCAAAACAAAGACAGGCATTTTGGACCACATTTGGCCAATACATGCAGCCTGTGCTGTCTGCAGAGGGAGAGCAGATCAACTGGATTAATTATCGTACAGGCATCGCTCATATCCAGTTCAGGATGGATGCTGACCAACAGCAAGCCGATATCGGTATTACTTTATCCCATCCGGACCCTCAGATACAGCGACAGCATTATGAGCAATTACAGCTACAACAAACAATGCTCCGGCAAGTGGTAAACGAAGACTGGATTTGGGAAGCCAATGTTTCCGACGAGCAAGGGAGAATACAAAGCCGTGCTTATACGATACTCGAAGGAGTAAATATCAACCGTACTGAGGACTGGCCGCGCATCATCTCCTTCCTGAAACCCAGGATCCTTGCACTGGATGCTTTCTGGAGCATGGCAAAATACGCCTTTGAAAATTGAATCTTCCTTCCCGGAAAGCGCGAAAAACAGGGGCATGCCCTATAGTTGATTACAGAATATTATCTGGGTATTTTTCCACGAAAAAAGGACTTTGATTAGGAGTGGCCTGCAGTACATCTTAATTTAGATTTCTGCATCGAACGTCCTCTTTAACCAGTCCATCATGAAAACAGATTCTGCTCCTCTACATGGCGACACCAGCAGTATAGAGGCACTGCAATACAATCTAGAAAAGGCGATCTCACACCAGCCCTGTCCACAAAACCCAAGTGCAGTGGCCTTGCGCAAAGGAGATAAAATTTACATCGTGCAGCTGACAGACATCTTATACCTTGAGGCTAAGGGTTTTTATACCCGCATTGTTTTCCTGCACCAGGGCAAAAAGCAGGACACCCTGATCTGCAAACTACTGAACCGCGTGGAAAAGGAATACGCCAATGATAATTTCTTCCGTGTGCACAAATCGTTTATACTCAACATCCGCAACCTTCAATCCATTGTACGGCATGGCAGCCTGAATGTTGAGATGAAAACGGGTGACCTGATCCCTGTAGCCAAACGCAGGGTACAGGAATTCATTGCCTATGTCCGATCCAGGCCAACACCTTCGATACTTCCCGGAACGTAAAAGCAGTACACTTACCGTTCATTGTATAAAACCGCCCGTTCATTGTAGTTTTTTCTCCTGCAGCTATTGTGCTGTGTAATTTGCTTGTGTACCAAAACCAAGCAGAATGAAACAGAAATACAGCCAGGTCTGGCACGGAACATAGAGCATTGCTTCCGGCCTTTACAGGAACAAGAAACATCCTTTTTAACCAATTTCAATACAAACATTTTATGAAATCAATCTATACCATCATCCTGGCTACACTGCTGTGCGGCCAGGCTTCCGCCCAGTATTTCCAACACAAGTATGGTTTTGCGCCCGACATCGGCACCCGCACCAAATGCGGACAGGTCACTACAGCTACCGGACCGGGACATCTTGTGGGCGCCGACCATATCCGTAATCTGGCTTCTGCTGCCGGAGACTATGGCGTCTATGTATTGCGTACCGACCAGGACGGCCGTTTTTCTTCCGGCAACAATTTCAACCGTGTCTATTTCCTGACCCATGTTGCGACCGGCATCCAGGCACGTTTTACCACGGCTTTTGTGGTCGAATTCAGCGATGGCAGCGGCTATGGTGCTATCGGAACGTATGTCACACAGACCGGCCTTTTCGCCCCTTATCAAAACCAGGGTATTGCTTATATCCGACTGGACCTGATGGGTAATGTCATGAACGTACAAGGCTATAAACTGGACGACAATTCCGGTGCTTTGGCCTTCATCAACGGGCTGAAAGAATCTACTTCAAGCCCTAATACACTTTTTGCTACCGGCACACTGAACAGCGATGGATCACACCTCTGGGCCATGCACATTGACCAGGCAGGCAACCTGCTCTGGGGTAATTTCTACAATATATCCTCTGGCACCGCCGGGCCCACAGACCTTGTCGAAAGCCCTTATGCCAGCGAGCTGATCATTGTCGGAGACTATGACGACGCTACCTGGTCCAAACCGTTCTGGATGGTACTGAATCCCAATACCGGCGCCTTCGTCCGCATGGATGTCTACAGCACCTATATGGGCGGCGTTTCCGAACGCATGCGTTCGATCAATGTTACGCCAGGCGATGGTTTTATCCTTACCGGTATCAGCGACGCAAAAGCCCTGGTACTGAAGCTGGGATCCGGTGGCTGGTATCAATGGGCAGGCCTGTATTCGTCGGCAAGCAATCCCGGCTTCCTGATGTACGGCTATGATGCCGTGGGAGGCACCAATGCTACTACCGGCCGGAAAGAATACTATGTGACCGGCCCTTACTTTAACGACCCGATTAATGGCGATGCGTATATGTTCAAACTGGATGCCAATGGCTTCCCGGTGAATCCAAATGGACTCTTCCTTTACAATACCGGAGTGGAAGAAACCGGCATAGCCATTGACTGGAGCACAGGTGGCGTCAACGACGGTATCAGCATGTATGCGATCGGTGAAGGAAATGGTACACCAGGTTCTCCCCTCAAAGAAGTCTATGTCGTGAAAGCAGACTTTAACGGACAATCGGGTTGCCACGAGTATTTTGAAGAGCTGCAACGCCAGGTAACGGAATGGGCCAGTGTCAAAAAAATAACCGCAACAACCACCGCTTACGGATTGGAAAACCTGGCCCACAGATGGCAGCTCGACCTGGTGGACAATGAGCTCTGCTTTACCGGCACAAGGCCCGGTGGTGGTGTGATCGGAACAGGACGCTACACCGCTGTGAGCAATGCTACAGTAGCCCACTCCCTGGCGCTGCTGAGCCCGAACCCCTCATTGGCCGGCTCCGCATTCAAAGTGCAGATCGATCTTTCTGCCGACGATGAGGTACAGGTAGCCATTTACGATATCACCGGCCGCGCCTGCCAAAGCACACAGCTTCAGGGCAAGGCAGGACACAACGTATTGCCCCTGCAGGCCGGCATCAATATGCCTACCGGTATCTATACCGTAAAAGTAAAAGGCAGGACCATCGATCAGAACCTGATGCTTTCGATACAATAAAACCCGGTCTCTCTTTTCCTTCCGGCAAAAAAGAAACGTCCCGTTGTTGTACAACGGGACGTTTTTATTGTAGCAAAGATACTGTCTTGAGTGCTTCCTTAGTGCTGTTGTTGCGCTTCGTTAAAACTCATCATCCAGCTGATGCCGAATTGATCGGTGCACATACCGAAGTAATCGCCCCAGAAGGTCTTGTTCATCGGCATGGTTACCTGGCCGCCTTCGGAAAGTCCGTTGAACAAGCGATCCGCCTCTTCCTTGCTCTGTGCTGTTACTGAGATCGAGAAGTTATTGCCCTGTTTAAAACCAGCAGACCATTCACCACCCGTATCGCTACCCATCAGTGTTGTTTCCTTGCTCACCGGCAGGCTGATGTGCATGATTTTTTCCCCATCCTCGGCAGGCATGGATTGCCCTTCCACAGGTGGCATATCCTTGAATTTTCCGGAAAAAGAAAATTCGCCGCCAAACACTGACTTGTAAAAATCAAAAGCCTGTGCACAATCACCATTGAAGGTGAGATAAACATTTACTAAAGCCATAGTTTTTAAATTTTAATACAAGCAAATGTAACGGATCGACCGGCACAACGCATTATTTTCATTTTAATTTTTCGTAATAATTCCCGTTTTAAAATTTAAACGTAAAACCGGCCCGGATCACCTGGGTTTCATAGTAGTCTGTACTAATGTAGCGGAAACCATCGCCCTGTATCGTCCTTTTGATCCTCAGCGTATTGGCTATATCCGTGGCATTGGCAAACAGCTCCCCTTTACCTTTCAGGATAGCCTTACGGACACCCAGGTCTATCGAGAAGCGGGCATCTATCGTTCCCTGCGGGATGATGTCGGGGGCCTGGTAAATAGCACTGAACTGGGCATCCCAGCGTCGCGGCAAATGAAAAAGACCATTCAGCTTTACATTGCCCGAAAACAGCTCCTGCCTTGCCGCACTGAATGTATTTCTTTGAGGGTATAAATTCTCCACGCTGAATGCTTCAATGATGTTCTGATAGGCATTCAGGTTCAGGTTAAATTCTGCCCATTTTCCTGCACGCTGCGACAACAGCATCTCTATACCCGAAGTATAGCTTCTCCCGGCATTCTGAAAAATATTGTAGATCAGCGGACTGCTGCCTACAGTGCTGGATATGCGTGTAATGGTCGCGTCCATCATCCTGTGGTACAGCGAGGTGTACAGGTAGGCATCCTTCCAGCTCGTCTTGTAGCCCAGTTCGACAGCATTGGTAAACTGCGGCCGCAAAGCGGGATTACCCACTTTAATGATCTCAGCATCATCATACTTGGGGAAGATGCGGATATCCACTTCATTCGGCCGGTCTACACGCCGGTTGTAAAATACCGAAAACCGGTTGCGGTCATCCAGCTTATAGGACAGGCGCATGTTCGGGAAAGGCTGCGTGTACTGGTACCCATCGCTTTTGTACGTGTTATGGCCGGGGTTCACATCGTACTGCACCGACACATACTCCAGCCGCAGGCCGGCCTCTACCTCGAACTTTTTGCTTTCCAGGATATAGTTTCCGTATACCGCCGGGATCGTTTCCGTATAATTTGCCCAACCACCGGCATTCGTATCCAGCGGCGAATTCAGGCCGGGAATAAACTGCATATTCACCGGTATGTAGCGGCGGCGCAATTTGATTCCGCCTTCTACACGCCCGTATTTCAGCGGTTGTACATAGTCCAGTGTCAGGTCCGCCACATGCTCGTCAGAGATCAGCTTAAAGGAATCCAGGCCGGTATAGGACGGCAGTATATTGGTAAAGAAATACTGCTCGTTTTCCCGGTGGTAGGTATAGTTAAATCCTGCAGACAATTTCCTGCCGGGTTGCCGGAACTGATGCTGCCAGCCCGAAGACAGGGTCAGAGTGGTCTTCAGTTCATCTTCCAGGAAGCGCCACAAGCGCTGCTGTTGCGACAGGTCTGCATTAAAGAAGGGTTCGTCACCACGGTCCAGTATTTTTTCACTGCTGAAAAAAGTTGAAAAATTCAGGGTATTGCGTTCGTTGGCCTGCCAGTCCAGACCCGTTTTTCCGGTGATGACATTCGTCGTTCGGTTCCTCACTGTCTGTTGCCTGATTGTTTCCCCGTTGTTGTAGAAGCGATCCGCTAATTCATTTTTATTCAGCGTCTTTGTATACAGATTGTCCGCCTGTACAAACAGGTTTAGTTTTTTCTTCCGGTAATTCAGCGACAGGGATGGATTGAGTTTGGGGGTAGCGGTGTACTGCGGACGGATACCGGGATAGCTTTCCTTTTTCACCCAAAGAGCACCCAGACCACCCGTAAAGCCGACCTTCCCATTAAAGCCTTCCTGTTTTTCTTTGCGGTAGATGATATTAATGATACCCGCGTTGCCGTTTGCATCGAAACGGGCAGAAGGATTATTGATCACTTCTATCTTCTCAATCGCAGAAGCCGGGATATTGTCCAGACCCGATTGTCCGCCCATGCCCGTCAGCGCCGTCTGTTTACCGTCTACCAGCACCATCACCTTATCATTGCCCCGCAGTTGTATTTTCCCGTCCTGTACACTGACGCCCGGCAGGTTCTTCATAGCCTCCAGCGCAGAAGCCCCTGTCTGCGTGAGGTTTGCAGCAAGGTCGAAGGTCTTTTTGTCCATCTTTGCATTGATCTCATCTGCTTTCCCGCTGATGACGATCTCCTGCAGCAGTTGTTCATTTTCTGAAAGCAGTATGGTCCCCATATCCAGGAAATTATTGAGGCGGCCTGCCGTTACCGCTACCCGCTTTGGTATAAACCCCGTACTCTTTATTTCGAGGAAATAATTGCCGCTTTTCACCTCCTTTAGCGAGAACCGGCCGTCTTCTTCGCTTACCGTTCCCATCACAAAGGTGCTGTCGCCCTCTGTTTTTAAAATGATTGTCGCATACGCTGCGGCAAGGTTTGTTTTTTGTTCCTTTACCTGGCCCGATATCGTAATATTTTCCGTTTGGGCATACAAGGGTTGTGCTATACATAAGAGTATAGCGATGATCAATTGCTTCATCGTTTGTTTCCGATCTTTTTGAAATGAATAATCGTGGTAACGGACCTTCACCCTCTAGCCGCACATGCGGACAGGGGCATACGTTACCCGTTTGCCTGTATTGAAAAATGAATCAATCAGGCTGCGATCGGCGGACGGAAAATATCTGCGTGAAAAGAATGGACATAGAAGGCATCATGACGCATGGTATGCGTGATCGCCTCCGGGTAAAGCGGATGTACTTTACGGACCTCGAAATCTATATGATTGGGCAAAGCCAACTGGATGGGCACACTGCTTTGTGCGCTTTGCATCGGCTCATGCGGATGATCGCCCATATGGTACTCATGTTCCCCTTCAAACAGGTTCACAATAGATTCCAGGTTGAGCAGGTGTTCAAAAATAAA
>DATJDO010000416.1:0-2551 GCA_035497375.1 Chitinophagaceae bacterium
TCCAGGTAGTACTGCACTCCTTTTTTTACATCCTTTACATACCCTATGGTAATATAGTTCAGGTTACTGTCGGAAGACCGTTGTACTGCTATCGACTTGACGCCATCATACTGGCAGGTCCAGGTCAGGATATTGATACCATTCTGGGTCACACTGGCCATATCGGGCAGCACCGGTTGCGCAATCGAAAACTGTGAGCTCAAGAGAAAAAAGACAGAGCATACGAAAACCCTGAAGAAAGACAAGCGTAAAAACATCCGTCAAACGTACATCAAAAAATGCTGGTGGCAAATAAAAGAAGTGCAAAAATTCTCCCGAAGCTTCGGGTACATTTATCAAAATCCGGGAAGCTTAATTTCAGATTCTCCTTTTATCAATTATCTTTATCCACTATAAAATAACAGATACGTATTTATGAGTTTATTTGCAAAGAAGTCGCTGGACAAGCTATTGGCAGATGCTGCCGGGGGAGAAAAGGGCCTGAAACGTACACTTGGAGCCGGCTCGCTCGTGGCATTGGGCATTGGTGCCATCATCGGCGCAGGTCTTTTTGTCCGTACTGCCGCTGCAGCAGGTCAGGCAGCAGGTCCGGCGGTAACGATCTCTTTTATCATTGCGGCTATAGGTTGCGCCTTTGCCGGCCTTTGCTATGCCGAGTTTGCAGCCATGATACCCGTAGCCGGAAGTGCCTACGCCTACAGCTATGTCACGATGGGTGAGCTGATTGCCTGGATCATCGGTTGGGCCCTCATTATGGAATACGCCCTTGGTGCCGCTACCGTTTCTATTGCCTGGAGCGAATACCTCAATAAGCTGCTGGGGGGGCAGATACCCTACGAATGGTGCCACTCGCCGTTTGAGAGCTTTACCGACTCCATGGGGGTGATGCATAAAGGTATGATCAACGCCCCGGCACTGATTATTCTCCTGTTGCTCACCATGCTGCTGATCCGCGGCACGCAGGAGTCCGCTTTTGTAAATGCTATTATCGTATTTGTAAAAGTGGCGATTGTATTGCTGTTCATTGCTATAGGCTGGCAGTTCATCAACCCCGCTAACCATACCCCTTATATGATTCCGGAAGGAACACCTCCGGTAGTAGACACTGCAGGCAAAGTGATTGCCGACTACAGTCCGTTCAACAAACATGGATGGGGCGGCGTACTCGGTGGTGCAGCCATCGTATTTTTTGCCTTTATCGGCTTCGATGCGGTAAGTACCGCCGCACAGGAGGCCAAAAATCCTAAACGGGACATGCCGATCGGCATACTCGGTTCGCTGGTAGTCTGCACCATACTGTATATCCTTTTTGGACATGTACTGACCGGTGTGGCCAACTGGAAAGAATTTGCTGATCCTGAAAAAGGAAGGGAAGCATCTGTTGCCTATACAATCTCTACCTATATGACAGGCTATGGCTGGCTGGCAAAAGCCGTCACTATCGCCATCCTGGCAGGCTTCAGCTCGGTGATCCTTGTTATGCTGATGGGCCAGAGCCGTGTATTCTATACGATGAGCAATGACGGGCTGATCCCGAAAGTATTCGGCGAACTGCATCCTAAATTCTCGACTCCGTACAAGGCTAACTGGATCCTGTTCATCTTCGTAGGCTTATTTGCCGCTTTTGTTCCCGGGCATATAGCCGGCGACCTGACTTCCTTCGGCACCTTGTTTGCGTTTGTACTGGTGAGCATCGGCATATTGATCCTCCGCATCAAATCACCAAACATTGAACGTCCCTTCCGTACACCATTTGCACCGGTCGTTTCGATACTGGGTGCTGTGATCTGCCTGGCGATGATCCTTGTGCTGGATGCACAAACCTTAAAAGTAGCCTTTGCCTGGATGGCATTAGGCCTGGTGATCTATTTCCTGTACAGCAGAAAACACAGTAAGCTACGCAACCCTTCCGATATCGTAACGAAGGCCAGCGACTTTGAAAAACAATAAACTGTATGATACTTTATTGATTGATCCCGGTTGCCGTACGGTAACCGGGATTTTTTATTGCCGCGCGGCGGCGCATATATTCATAGCCCCATACATTCAGCAACAGCAGCAACATACCGTAAAAGGTATCCTCAAAAGGTATGGTCAGTATCCGGATGCCCAGGTTTTCCGCATCGTTGTACCGGACGACTATACGGTTAAAAAAACTACCGGTAAGCACACCATTAGACAGGATAAAAGGCACAAGGATAAACAGGAAGCAGAAAAAGAAAGTCGGCAAAAAAGGAGCTCGTTGCTTTAACAACAGGGCCAGCACAACTGCACACAGGATAAAGGTAACCGATGTATACAGGCGATCCGTATACCAAAGTCCGGCAGCAAAAAGAACGACCACCAGGATGATGTAAAATAGCTTCACCGGACCGAGGAAGCGATCAAACCGAAAAAGCAGGTCAAAGCAATAATAACTGAAGACACAGGCATAAGGAATGCAGAGAAAAAACAGGTACTCTTCCAAAGGCATGCCGAAGCAATAGATGCCCAGTACATATTGAGGATTAAAGGACCACACACCCCATTGCGTGAACAATCCATCCCAGAC
>DATJDO010000417.1:0-2876 GCA_035497375.1 Chitinophagaceae bacterium
AAAAACCGGAGACGCATACCATTTGGCTGGATGTGGGCGCTAAAAACAAAAAAGAAGTAGAAGAGCTCGGTGTGCATGTCGGTTGTGTCTGCACCTTTACGGAGGGTTTTGAAGAACTGAACCACGGATATTGGATAGGCCGCGCCTTCGATAATCGTATTGGAGGTGTGATCATTGCCGAGGTCGCGCGCCTGCTGAAGGAAAACAAAAAGAAGTTACCCTTCGGTTTGTACATTGTCAATGCCGTGCAGGAAGAGGTAGGATTGAATGGTGCCGGTATGATTACGGAAACAATCGGACCAAATGTGGCCATCTGTACCGACGTAACCCACGATACAACATCCCCGATGATGAGTAAATCCACAAGCGGTGAAACACTTTGTAAAGAAGGTCCGGTACTGACTTATGCTCCTGCCGTACACAATATTCTCCTGGAGAAAATCATTACTGTAGCGGAAGAAAACAAGATTCCTTTTCAACGCCATGCATCGTCAAGATCTACAGGAACAGACACCGATGCCTTTGCTTTTTCAAATGGAGGCGTACCCAGTGCATTGATTTCCTTACCACTGAAATATATGCATACCACCGTCGAGACCATTCATAAAAGTGATGTAGAAAATTGTATCCGGCTGATGTACGAGGTGCTGCTGAAGTTGTCGCCGAAAGACAATTACAAATACCTGTAGTAATGGAAAATGAATAATTAAAAATTAATAACCATTAAAAAATAAACATTATTCATTAACCATTAATAATTTATTCATTCATCATTAATCATTCATTTCAGTGTATAGAATCGGACAAGGAATAGACTTTCATCAGTTGGTTGAAGGAAGGGAATTTTGGTTAGGGGGAGTATTGATTCCGCACACCAAAGGCGGCCTGGGGCATAGCGATGCCGATGTACTGCTGCACGCCATTTGCGATGCACTGCTCGGAGCACTGGGTCTTGGAGACATCGGAAAACATTTCCCCGATACCGACCAGAGCTTTAAAGATATCGACAGCAAGATCCTGTTGCAAAGATGCTATACCCTGATCGCAGAGCGTGGTTATACGGTTGTCAATGTGGACAGTACTATTTTGTTGCAGGCGCCGAAGATCATGAAGTATGTGCCTGCTATGCAGGAGGCTATTGCCGGTATCCTGAAACTGGAAACGACTGACGTATCCATCAAAGCCACCACCACAGAACAAATGAGCTTTGTGGGCAGGGAAGAAGGGATTGTGGCGACGGCAAACGCGCTTTTAATGAAGAAATCATAATGAATAATAGTTGATTTCAAATTTTTAATTATTAGTTGTCCCATTAAATGACCTTACCCGAAGGAAAGAAAATATATTTTGCCTCTGATTTTCACCTGGGCATACCCGATCATGCCGGTAGCCTGGTACGGGAAAAGCTCATTTGTGCCTGGCTGGACGACATCAAAAAGGACGCAGGCCATATTTTCCTTGTCGGGGATATGTTTGACTCCTGGCTGGAGTTTAAAAATGTGGTCCCAAAGGGATTTGTACGTTTCCTGGGCAAACTGGCCGAACTCAGGGATTCCGGCATCCCGATCGAAGCCTTTACCGGCAACCACGACCTGTGGATGCGGGGTTATTTTCAGCAGGAGCTGGATATACCGGTGCACCATGAAGCTATCAGGCGTACGATCAACGGTAAAACGTTCCTGATCGCACATGGCGACGGCCTGGGGCCCGGCGACCATGGGTACAAATTCTTAAAAAGCATTTTGCGTAACCCGGTCTGCCAGTGGCTGTACCGGCGCCTGCACCCCGACACCGGCATTGCACTGGCCAGTTATTTCAGCCGGAAGGGACCGAAGCATGAAGGCGTGATCGAAGAACAATTTAAAGGAGCGGACAAAGAATTCCTGGTTCAGTATTGCCTTGAAGTTTTGCAAAAGGAAAAGGTCGATTATTTTATCTTTGGGCACCGGCACCTTGCGCTGGAATACCCCCTTCCGGGAAACAGCCTGTATGTAAACCTGGGTGATTGGATCACTTTCAAAAGCTACGCTGTCTTCGACGGACAACAGTTACAATTGCAGTATTACAAACAATAAGTACATGAAAAAAATATTGATCGTGATGCGGCATGCCAAAACCGAAACCCAGCAAACGGGGCAAAAAGACTACGACCGCAACCTGCTTGACAGAGGAAGGAATGATGCGGCCCTGGTGGCAGCACGTTTGCTCAGCGCAGGTTTTAAACCAGACCTGATCCTGACGAGTAGTGCCAATCGCACAGAACAGACAACAGCAATGGTTAAAAAAGTTGCCCAATGGGAACACATCGACACCACATCCCTTCAGAAACTCTACCACGCAGACGCCACCACCATAGAAGACACTATCAGCTCCGTGGATGATAGCATTGCAACCCTGATGATTGTAGGTCATAATCCCGGCATCAGCGAATTTGCCTATCACTGTGCCCCTAAAAGCATCATCAGCGAAATGCCCACCAGCGCTATTGCCGTCTTCAGCATCGAAGCAGACAGCTGGCAGGGATTTTCCCGCGCCCAAAAAACACTAAAATTATACGATTACCCTGGAAAATAAATATGAGTAAAACCATCACTGACACACAGATTTTAGAACAACTTTTTGAAGAACATTTTGGCAAAAAAGCCGAAAGCGTCAACCCTATGCCGATGTCCGGCTCCGACAGGCGTTACTACCGCCTTTCCTCCGGAGACACTTCCGCTATCGGCACTTTCAACCAGAATATTGCAGAGAACAACTCCTTCTATTACTTTACGGACCTTTTCCGCAAACACGAGATCAACGTTCCTGAAATTTACAAAACGGCCAAAGACCGCAGGTATTACCTGCAGCAAGACCTGGGCGGCACCAGTCTTTTT
>DATJDO010000418.1:0-4255 GCA_035497375.1 Chitinophagaceae bacterium
ACCAGGCCGTCAAAGGCGTGGGCATTGGCGGTGATGCCGTGCAGTAGTACCAGCTCCGGTTTTCCCGCTGCCGGGTATTCTATATAATGAAGATGAATATTATTCGTCTTGATTTTGTGATTCTTCATTGCTTCTATGTACTGTTCTAAATGAATGAAAGTTTCAAATTACACCATTAATGGAATAAGTACAGCAAAAATTATGCCCAGAATGAGGATAAAATTAATGAGCCGTCCATCCGGCATCCAGCGGCATGGCAATACCGGTGATGGTTGCTGCGGCATCCGAATCACACAAGTATAGTATGGTAGAGGCAATTGTCTCTACCGGAATAAACTCTTTGATCGCATGTTCGCTCAGCATTACCTTGTTGATTACCTCTTCCCGTGTCATATTGTGCGCCTGCATCTGGGCTCCGATCTGTTTGTCTACGATAGGGGTAAATACATAGCCGGGGCAGATCGCGTTGCAGGTGATGCCGTGCGGGCCACCTTCCAGCGCCATCACTTTAGTAAAGCCTACTACTCCATGCTTCGCCGCTACATAGGCGCTTTTAAAGGCAGAAGCGACAAGGCCATGAGCCGAAGCCACATTGATCACTCGTCCGAACTGTTGCGCTTTCATGCCCGGCCATACAGCCTTGGTGGCGATAAATGCTGCCGTCAGGTTGATACTGATGATGTCGTTCCATTTTTCTTCCGGAAAATCCTCTACCGGTGACACAAATTGTATGCCTGCATTATTGACCAGCACTTCGATAGATCCGAAGCGGTCCAGCGTGGTCTGTACAAATGCTTTAATTTCTGCTGCATGCAGCATGTTTGCGGGTGAAAAAATATGACCGATGCTAAATTCTGATGCCACCTGAGCGGCAATTTCGGCACCGTTTTCTTCCAGGCCGTTGAAGGCAATGTTGTACCCTTTGGCAGCGAAGGCTTTGGCTGTTGCAAGTCCTATACCGCTGGTACTTCCTGTAATCAATACTGTTTTTGCCATTGTTTTTTTATTTTAAAAGTGATGCACGGAACCGTGCCCTTATTTTACTGTATTTGACAAATGCGCCGTAGGCAGCAAGCCTGTAGGCCACAAAACCGGCATATCCGTCCAGGAATCCTGCCTTCAGGATATAGTCCTGAAAAAACTTAAATGGCGGCCCGAACACCAGTTTCAGCAGGCTGCAGTTTTTACCCTGCTCAAAGGCCTGCTCGGCAGACAGGCTGGTGTAGCGTTCCGTCATCAGGATATAGTCGGAAATGGTGTTGAAGCTGTAGTGCATCAGGTCGCCGTTCAGTAGGCCGTATGATGCCTTGTGGTCAAACAAGCGCCATTTTTCGTGGATTTTACCGCTCCATTCCCCTTTTGTTCTGTCCCAGAGCCGGCATTGTTTGTCCGGGTACCAGCTGCCGTGCCGGATAAAGCTGCCGCAAAAATTGGTCTGCCGTTTCAGGAAATACGCATTATGGCTGCGCTGCTTTTTTATAGCTATGATGGCTGTTTTCAGCTCCTGGCTGAGTACTTCGTCGGCATCCAGCGACAGCACCAGGTCATATTGAGCCTGCTGTGCCGCAAAGTTTTTCTGATCTGCAAATCCTGTAAAAGGCCGCTGTATGATGTGTGCCTGGTATTGGGCAGCGATGCTGCAGGTTGCATCGGCAGAGTTGCTGTCTACAACAATGATCTCATCCGCTACGCCTTCCAGCGACTGCAGGCAGCGGCCGATGTTGTGTTCTTCGTTGCGGGTAATGATCACTGCGCTTAACATGCGGGGCTCAACTTTTTTGCGCGGTTAATTTTTCTGCGTTTTAAACTCACTGGTAAAGTGGAACTCAATATCAGGGTTGTTTTGTCTTTCGGTATTGAGGAACCATTCGCTTTGTGCAAGATACACCAGGTTGCCGTCTTTGTCTTCCATGATGTTCTGCTGCTTGAAGCGGACAAAATCGTCAATTTTCTTCTTATCACCGGTGATCCAACAGGCTTTGTAGAAGCTCAGGGGCATAAAGGCACAGGCAGCGCCATACTCCTGCAACAGGCGGTATTGGATCACTTCAAACTGGAGTTCGCCGACACAACCGATGATCTTCCGGTTGCCGCCGTGCTGGGTGAACAATTGTGCCACGCCTTCGTCTGTCAGCTGGTTGATGCCTTTTTCCAGTTGCTTGGTTTTCATCGGGTCTTTGTTCACCAGCTCTTTAAAGATCTCCGGTGAAAAAGTCGGTATGCCGGTAAACTGCAGCTCTTCGCCCTGTGTGAGCGTATCGCCGATCTTAAAGTTACCGGTGTCGAACAGGCCGACCACATCGCCGGGATAGGCGTCTTCAATGATCTCTTTTTCCCGTGCCATGAAGGAGTAGGGATTGCTGAAACGCACATCCTTTTCGATCCTTGTATGTTTATAAAAGGTATTGCGCTGGAATTTGCCGGAGCAGACCCGCAGGAAGGCGATCCTGTCGCGGTGACGGGGATCCAGGTTGGCATGTATCTTGAAGATGAAACCGGTAAATTTATCTTCATCCGGTGCTACAAAACGTTTATCTGTATCGCGTCCCAGTGGTTCGGGGGCAATTTGTATGAAGGTATCCAGCAATTCTTTAACCCCGAAATTGTTCACCGCGGAACCAAAAAATACTGGTGCTACTTTGCCTTGCAGGTAGGCTTCTTTATCCAGTTCACCATACACGCCATCCAGCAGTTCCACATCTTCGCGCAATTGTGCTGCATCACGTTCGCCTACTTTTTCATCCAGTAGCTTGTCGTTGATGTCCGGTATCTGCAGGGAATTGTCTTCGTCCGATTTCTGGTTGGGGGTAAACAATAGCAGGCTTTTATCGTACAGGTTATATACGCCTTTGAACTCTTTGCCCATATTGATAGGCCAGCTCAGCGGATGCAACTGTATATTCAGTTCTTTTTCAATTTCATCTACCAGGTCGAAGGGGTATTTACCATCACGGTCCATCTTATTGATAAAGACGATCACCGGCGTATCGCGCATACGGCAAACCTCCATCAGGCGGCGCGTTTGCTCTTCGACCCCATTTACACTGTCTATGACTAGGATAACACTGTCCACCGCAGTCAGCGTACGGTAGGTATCTTCTGCAAAATCCTTGTGACCCGGGGTGTCCAGCAGGTTGATGAGTATGTCCTTGTACTCAAAGCACATTACAGAAGTAGCGACCGAGATACCGCGCTGGCGTTCGATCTCCATAAAGTCAGAGGTAGCATGCTTTTTGATCTTATTGCTTTTTACGGCTCCGGCCACTTGTATGGCGCCACCAAACAGCAGCAGTTTTTCGGTCAGGGTAGTTTTACCTGCATCGGGGTGGGATATAATGGCAAACGTGCGTCGGCGCGCAATTTCTTTTTCGTATTTCACTCAGTAAATTATGTTGTACAGAAGGCGCAAAGTTAGGCATTACGCGCGCTTATTGGTCATGTGTTGCCTGAAGTTTATGTGTCTTCCTGCTGCACCATATGCGTAATCATGTAAAACGAAGCGGGCCTGTATATAAAAGCATCCTGTCTGTTCTGAAAGAATTTTGTACCTGTTTCGACCCGGTACCCTTTTCAGAATCAAGTATTATGTTATTGAATTATGGCCAAACATTCCATAAAGCGAGTATTGAACAGGATTTTGCTGCTGAATAAGTACGAGTACGAAGTATACATTACCCTCAAGCGCCAGACAAATGGCAACTATGTAGTCCGGCTTGAGTTCCTGGATCTTGGAGCAAATGACTATGAAGACCTGAAATACCTTTCCAGAACCAAAGCTGCACTACCGGTGAGTTCTGAATTGCTGAATGATGAGTACGATATAAGAAGCCTTGTTGTGGTGGGGCAGATCAGGGAAGATTCTTTGTCACTGACCTGGCGCTGCCACTGGTATAAATCTTTAGATGTTGTTTGAATATTTTTTTATGCGGTTGCTGCTTTTTCTTTTTTTCAATAAGCACCGTCAGCAGGGAGACCAGGTAGCGTTCCTGTTTCGGCTCTGCGATTTCTTTCAGAAGCCAGTGAAGAAACTCTATATCAAAAATATTGAGTTTGTTTAATGCTTGTGTTCTGGGGAGTGTATTGAGGTACTGAATAAATTTCAGGTCCCTCTTTTGTAACAGGCACTCCAGTACCTTGTTATCATTTTGTCCTTCTTTCATGGAAGAAAGGTAATGGAGCAAGGGTATAGTGGCTTACATAATTAGCTTAAAATTTACCGAATTAGATAAAAATTATCAACCTCCTGGTTTCATCA
>DATJDO010000419.1:0-6477 GCA_035497375.1 Chitinophagaceae bacterium
TCGGTGAACCGCTGGAAACAGAAAGACCGCATGTTTGGCACGGTCGGCGTGGTGGTCGAAAATTCGGAATTGAAGATTGCTCCGGAAGACGGAGAGATACTGTTCAGGGGCCCTAGTGTGATGATGGGCTATTACAAAGACCCGGAGGCTACGGCAGAAGCCATAGACAGTGAAGGCTGGCTGCATACCGGAGATGTGGGCACCCTGGCCCATGGCCGATTTCTGAAAATAACGGACCGGAAAAAAGAGATTTTTAAAAATAGTGCAGGCAAGTACATTGCACCGGTAGGGATTGAAAACAGGCTGAAAGAAAGCAAATACATAGAGCAATGTATGGTGGTGGGAGAAGGGCAGAAATTTGCATCGGCGCTCATCGTTTGTTCTGCCGACTACTTCCGCGACTATTTTGTCAAACAAGGTGTCCCCTGGACGGGTGACGAACGCTTTGTAGAAAACGAACTGGTCAAAAGCACGATAGCCGCGCATATCAAAAAGGTGAACAATGCTTTGGCTGCCCACGAGCAGGTAAAGCGCTATCGACTGCTGGGTAAAAGCTGGACAGTGGAAGGCGGTGAAATGACACCCAAACAAAGCCTGAAACGAAAAGTGATTGGGGAAAAATACAGTGCACTGATCCAGACCATCTTCGGAGCCGCTGATCAGTAAACAGAAATTTTTGCGTCTTTGCGTGGTTTTTATTTAACCACAAAGCACACTAAGGAAAAAACACAAAGTGCACTAAGCGAAACAAGCCAATCCTTAGCGGCCTTAGTGTTCCTCTGCGCCTTTGCGTGATGAATATGGTCCACCCTTGCGTGATGAATGGAGGATTCATTTGCTTTTCTGAGCGATCAGTACCAGGTCTTTGGACACTGCTCCATCTGTAGCGATAAAATCTTTGTTTTGCACAGACAGTACCGTAAAACCCTGCGTTTCCAGGGCCTGCAGCAAATAAGCTTTCTCGTGGAAATACATAAACAGCGTGTCGCCGGTAGCAGCAGAGGTCTGAGGTCCTGATTGGGTATAATCATCCTCCATAGTGCTGAGGTACAGGATACCTCCGGGATGCAACAAACCACAGGCATCGCCGATCAGTTTTGTAGCATCTGCCTGCGACAGGTAAGGCAGGCCAAAGCCGCAGATGATCCCGTCAAACGTTGTGTCCAGCCTGCTGATCTCCCTGCAGTCCATGATCCGGAACCTTGCAGTAGGGCAGTTTTGTTGTGCCAGCACCAGCATAGCCGGGGCCAGGTCAATACCCAGTATGTTGAAGTCCGGTCGCCTGCGCAGCAGGTAACGGCTGATATTACCCGGTCCGCAAGCCATATCCAGCACTGAAGCGCCCTGCCTGCTGAGTTGTGTGCAGAAAAAATCGTAGGAATCGTTGTACAGGTCCAGGTCCATGTACTTGTCCTGGTAATGCTGTGCATTCTTGTCGAATACGGAAACTGCCAACTGGATTTTATCCATTCCTGGGTGTTTTAAGGCTTTAGTTCCATCATGTTTTCCGGCCGGGCCAGTGCTGTAAATCCGAATTTCCGGTAGAGTTCGTGGGCATCCATTGTCGCCAGCCGCCAGACTTTTACTTTTTGCAAGGCTTCGAAGCCCAGCATAAAGGCGACCAGTTGCCGGGCATAGCCTTTTCCACGCCGGTTTTCGTCGATAAAGACGTCCATCAGGTATGCAAATTGCATATAGTCCGTCACTACACGGGCATAACCCACCTGTTTGCCGGCTTCGTACACGCCAAAGTTCAGCGAGTGTTCTATTGCCGTGCTGGTTTCGGCCATCGTCCTGCCTTTGGCCCAATAGCTTTGGCTCAGGAAACCGTGGATAAAAGGAAGGTCCAGCAAGCTTTTGTCTGTACTGATCAGGATTGCACTCATCGCTTCAGCCACATGGGTTTTGTTTTCAGGATGCGCTTCTGGATGCTGCAATCGTCTGCATGGGCACCGGGCAGGAAGCCGATGCTCATCAGGAATTCGTTGACGATCTCACCGCCGGTGAAGCGGAACGTCTTTTTAAACAATTTTACCCATTCCTCCTTTGTTTTGGGATGATGGTGTTCCAGCCATTTTTCGAAAGAGCCGAATTCCTGTTGCAATTGCAGGATGGTTTTTGCATTCTCAATAGCGGCATTGATCTTCAGCCGGTTGCGGATGATGCCGGCATCGCCCATCAGTCTTTCCCGGTCTGCTTCCGTATAAGCCGCTACTTTTTTAATATTGAAGTTGCTGTACGCTTTCCGGAAAGTGGCTTCTTTTTTAAGGATGGTTTCCCAGCTCAGTCCGGCCTGGTTGATCTCCAGCACCAGGCGGCAAAACAGCTCGTTGTCATCATGTATCGGGAAGCCGTACAGGTGGTCGTGATAGGCCTGGTGTAAGGCTTTCCGGTCGCCGGACATGGTATTGATTGCGTTGCAGTAAGACATAGCTGCAAGATATTGAAAATCGCGCCATCAAATCGTAATACAGCCCCGGCGCTTATCAAAAAGTACCGGGGCTGTATTGTAAAACCCATTAATCAAGCACAAAGTTCGGAAGACCGCAGCTGCCGGTATTACATATTTTCGAGGAGCGTTTTACATAATTAGCATTTGTTAATGGATTATCGGTTAAAAATGATGGTAATCAGCGATTTTAAACGTGTTTATCCCGGGGTGCCACCCCGCTTCTGTCCTGCCGCAGGCATCTGTAAACCCTTCAACACATCACCAGAGCGGATGATAAAGAATCGTTCGAAGCCCGTAAACTCAAACATCCCCTGCTATATGTGGCTGCTTCGGCTCACTAAATAATCCTTTTACCGAAAGGCATCAGGGACAATTCGATCAGTTTGAAATGCTGGCGGGCAAATGGAATGCCGATAATGGTCAGGGTGAGCACGATGCCCCAGAATAAATGGTTCAGGGCTGTGTACAGACCTCCGAAAAGGATCCAGATCACATTGGCAAACAGGGAAAAACAGCCGGAAGCACTGTCTGTGCTCACTACTTTTCTGCCAAAGGGAAAGAGCACCATACCCGCAATTTTAAAGCATTGCAGGCCGAAAGGAATACCAACAATGGTCAGGCAGAGTACAATACCGCCAAATAAATAACCCAGAGCGGACAGCAGTCCACCGAAAACCAGCCAGATCAAATTTCCGATTGCGTTCATAATTGTGTAAAGTTAGGTAAAGCTTATTGAGCTACGGCACTGATGGATTGCGCTGCGACCCAAGCACCCGTCCAGGCGTTCTGAAAATTAAAGCCGCCGGTAATGCCGTCCACATCCGTTACTTCACCTGCAAAATACAGGCCTTTGTGCCTGCGGCTTTCCATGGTTTGCGGGTCAAGGTCTTTCAGTTCCACGCCTCCGCAGGTTACAAATTCTTCCTTAAAGGTTGTTTTGCCTTTCACTTCGTAAGTGTCCCGCAGCAGGTTTTCGAACAGCTTGTTTTGCTGTGCTGCAGGCAATTCACCCCAGCGGGTACTATCGGAGATACCGCTTCGCACCAGCAGGTATTCCCAGAGCCGCCTCGGCAATCCGAAGGGGTTTTTGTGCTGCAGGAGTTGCCTGCCTTCTTCCCGGCGCAGGTAAGCGATTTGCTCTTTCAGATCTGCTTCCGTTGTCTCCAGCAGCCAGTTGATGCTGATGCTGAATTGGTAATTTTTTTCGTGCAGGGCACGGGCCGCCCATGCTGAGCAACGCAGTACTACCGGGCCGGAAAATCCCCAGTGGGTGATCAGCAAGGGGCCTTGTTCTTTAAATTTTGTGCCCATGATCTTCACCGTCACTTCGGCGGAAAGGCCCATCAGCTCCGTGACCGGGTGCTGGGTTACATTGAAGGTAAAGAGGGAAGGCACCGGGGTTTCCACCGCCTGGGGCAGCTCTTCGATCCAGGCGTATTGCTCTTGTTTCGGATAACCGCCCGTGCTGATCAGCACTTTATCCGCACTATAGGTGGTCTTGTCGGCAAAGTGCAGCATAAAGCCCTGTTCCTGCCGTTCTATGCGGACCAGGCTTTTGTGGAAGCGTACCTGCACCTTTTCTTTCATCATGGTTTTCCAGATGCAGTCGATGATGGTTTGTGAGTCGTCTGTGACCGGGAACATGCGGCCG
Source organism: Chitinophagaceae bacterium (assembly GCA_035497375.1). Classification (GTDB taxonomy): domain Bacteria; phylum Bacteroidota; class Bacteroidia; order Chitinophagales; family Chitinophagaceae; genus Rurimicrobium. The sequence continues at coordinate 4,104 of DATJDO010000419.1, forward strand.
TCCGCTTCTGTTTTCAGGGCAACGCCTCTTTGCCCGAACCAGCTGATGGTGTCGGCAGGGGAGAAACGGTGAAATGTTTTGCGCAGCAATTGCTTGCCCCGCGGATATTTTTCTGCCAGCTCCTGCAGGTCAAAACAGGAATGTGTCACATTGCAGCGGCCGCCACCACTCACCTTTACCTTCTGCATGGCCTTACCCGTTTTTTCAAAAACGACCACCTCTGTTCCTTCCCGGTAGGGGATATTGGCCGCGGCAAAGCAACCGGCCGCCCCTGCTCCTATAATGGCGATCTTCATCGTTACAGTGTTGTGGGATTAGCTTCCTCCATTTCAAAACCGGTATCTACCAACCATTTCCGGCTGTCTGCAGCAGCAGTCGCCAGTTCGTCACAACGGTTGTTATACACGTTGTCGGCATGCCCTTTCACCCATACGAATCGGACATTGTGCGCGATTGACAGCTGGTGGTATTCCTTCCACAGGTCGGCATTCTTTTTGCCTTTGAAGTTGATGCGCAGCCAGGATTGCAGCCAGCGTTTCTCAATAGCATTCACCACGTAGCTGGAGTCGGAATGCACCACGATATCCAGGCCCGTTTTGGTCAGTGCTTTCAAGGCAGCAATAACGGCCATCAGTTCCATCCGGTTGTTTGTCGTGCGTCGGTAGCCCTGCGATAGTTCTTTACGTTTGTTGCCCCAGAACAGAATGGCACCGTAGCCTCCCGGTCCGGGATTTCCGCGTGAGGAACCATCTGTATATATGAGTAATTTTTCGGGCATGGAAGTGAATTTGCGATTGAACTATATTTGCGCACAAATGTAACTCTTGGAAGACAAAATAAAAGTTGGCGCTGTCAGTTATCTCAATACCAAACCCTTGTTGTATGGCCTGGAGCGCAACGAAATCAAAAACCGTATCAGTATCCTTCCTGCCTACCCGGCACAATTGGCGCAGCAATTGCGCGAGGGTAGCATAGACCTGGCTCTGCTGCCTGTAGCGGCTATAAGCGAGATTCCCGGTGCCGAAATTGTCAGCAATTACGGTATTGCCGCCGATGGCAATGTGGTGTCTGTAGCCCTGTTCAGCCAGGTGCCGATGGAAGATATAGATACTGTCATATTAGATTATCAATCCCGCACTTCTGTGCGCCTGACACAGTTGTTGTTTAAAGAATACTGGAACAAGGAAGTGCAGTTTGTGCCTGCCGGACCTGATTTTATCCATGAGATCAAAGGCAGCACGGCCGGAGTGATTATCGGCGACAGGGCTTTGCAGCATCTGCCGGATTTTGAATACAATTTTGACCTTTCTGCCGCCTGGAAAGACCTGACCGGCCTGCCTTTTGTGTTTGCCGCCTGGGTGGCGAACAAGCCATTGCCTGCAGACTTTATTGCTGCTTTTGACGAGGCGAATGCCGCAGGGCTGCAGCACCTGGACGAAATAGCCGGGCAGCACGATTTTCCGTACTATTCTCTGAAAACCTATTATCATGATAATATTGTCTATTACCTGGACGCCGACAAAAAGAAAGGTTTAGCTTTGTTTCTTGAAAAGATCAGGTCCTGATCATTCCTATAAACTATGGATACTGCAAAACTGACTCTGGTAGAATGTCCCCGTGATGCCATGCAGGGCTGGGCACATTTTATTCCCACCGAACAAAAAATAAAATACCTCAACAAGTTGCTGGAAGTCGGTTTTGATGTGCTGGACTTTGGCTCTTTTGTATCGCCTAAGGCTATCCCCCAAATGGCAGACACTAAAGAGGTTATTCCTAAACTAAAACTTGAAGGAAGTCGCTCTAAATTATTGGCTATCATAGCCAATACAAGAGGGGCGGAAGAGGCCGTTCAATACGATGAGATCACCTATCTCGGCTTCCCTTTTTCCATTTCTGAAACCTTCCAGCTGCGTAATACCAACAAAACGATTGCGCAATCCCTTGTCCAGGTAGAAGAGATCCAAAAGCTCTGCCTGAGCCACGGTAAACAATTGGTGGTCTATATCTCAATGGGTTTTGGAAACCCATACGGCGATGATTATTCCGCCGAAGTAGCTATAGAGTGGGTGGGCCGCCTGACACAAATGGGCATCCGGGTTATCTCTATGGCCGATACTGTGGGTGTAGCCCAACCCGATACGATTACCCACATTTTCAAACACCTGGTGCCAGCGTTTCCTGAGGTTAAGATCGGCGCACATTTCCATTCTGCACCTAACCGGTGGCAGGAAAAACTGGACGCTGCTTTTGCAAACGGCTGCCGCATGTTCGACAGTTCTGTGAACGGTATCGGCGGTTGCCCGATGGCCAACGACGACCTGGTTGGCAACATTGCTACAGAAAATGTATTGCACTGGTGCGCCGGTCAAAAACT
>DATJDO010000420.1:0-5126 GCA_035497375.1 Chitinophagaceae bacterium
CTTCGCCATTGATGAGGATGGAGCCCTGCCGGGGTGAAAGAAAGCCCAGCAGCAAATGGATCAGGGTGGTTTTGCCTTTTCCCGAAGGGCCGGAAACAAAGATAAAATCACCGCGCTGCCAGTCTGCGTTGAGTTGCGTCAGTACGGGTTTTTCGCCGTAGGCAAAGGATACATTACTGAACTGTACCGACTCGATCTGTGGGGTACTAATAGGTTGCTTTTCTGCCGAAGCCTGCCCGCGTTTGCCGGACAGGCCTGTGACGACATGCTCATAGGTCTTGAGCAGGGCGCTTGCATTGGCAATGCGTACCATACCGGGCATAATCTTATAGGCGGCCGCAATAAAGGCGGCAATATCCAGCAGGCCGGATTGTGCGCCCAATAGTTTATTGAACAGCACCAGGGCAAAAAGACCCAGCACAGCAAATACTTCTACGATCCTGTTGGGGATCCACTGTGCAATCTGCAACTGCGATACATGTCCGCTTAGCTTTTGCTGGAAGCGAAGGTGCCGGTCCGCGAAAAAGGATTTTTTGTTGTAGATGTTGCTTTCTATAAAACTGCTGAAGGCTTCATTCAGGTACTGGCTTGTTTTTTCAGCATCGTTGCTGATATGCTGTTTGACATGATTGATCTTTTTGCGGATCAGCAGGCCGGCAAAAATGACAGGGGGTAACAGGAAAAGGATTAGGAGCAGGAACAGTGCCGGTTTGAACGCCAGTATCGCAATAATGGTAATGATAATCAGTGCTGACTCCGTAAACAGCATCTGTAAGCTGCTCAGTATATTTTGTGCAAACTCTATCGGACGGTGGTTGACCGCGTTCAGCAGTTGTGCCCTTTCTGTGCGTACATAGGCTTCATAAGTGCCGTCCAGGTAGTGATAGAGCTCCCGGCGTGCCAGCCGGGACGCAATGCCGAATGAAAAGCGGGATTGTGCCCGAAAGACCCAATAGGCGCAACTGTTTTTGAGCACAAATAAAAAGAACAGAGACAGGATCGGTACCAGGGATTGTGCATTCCGCGCAAAAGCAGGGAGTATTTGTATCAGGCCATTCCCCGAGCCGGTATACAGGCTGACGACAGCGAGCAGCAGCGCCAGTATGGCGATGTCCGCAATGCTGACGAGCAGGTTCAGCAGGACAAGTATCCTGAATTGACGTTGCTCACCGGCAGTCAGTACAGATAGTGCATGGTGTATGATCTTTTTCAGCGTGTATCGTATTTCCGCTTCAACGGGATACGAAGATAAAATATTGAGATTATTGTGAGCATCAAATGTTTTTTACAGGAATGTCTATCTTCGGAACCTGCTTTATATGAATATTACCCTGATGAATACAAGGCGTACGGGCTGGCTGTTTTTGATCCCTTTGGTTTTGCTGATGCTTTGGTGCATGGTGCGCATTCCACAGCGGCCGCTTTCCGATTTTGCGGGTTACTATTTCGGTGGCAAAGCAATAGTGACGGGCAACTTTATGCAAGCCTATGATATGGAAGCGCTTAATTTTTCTATTGCCGCGCAGGGGTACAAGGATGTGTATGTTTCGTATGCGCCTTTTCCTCCTTTTACTGCTTTGGTGTCCGCGCCTTTCAGTTTTTTGCCGGTGATCCCTGCCAAGATATTATTTGAGGTCTTTTCGTGCTTGTTTTTCCTGTTTACCCTCGTGCGGTCCGTACGGCATTTTGCCTTGCCTGATTATATTTTACTGCTGATCCCGCTCGTTTTTTTTACCCCTATTGCCAACAATATATTGTTCGGGCAGTCTTACCTGTTGCTGTTTTGCCTCCTGATGGAAGGGTACTTTGCGTTTAAGAAAGGCAATGTGCTGTTGTCCTCTCTGCTCTGGGCTTTGGCGATTCTCTTTAAGGTGTTTCCCCTGGTGCTGTTTGCCTACTTATTGCTGCGAAAAAAGTACAAAGCATTCCTGGTGATGGGTGTTGCCTGTGTGTTGTTGCTGTTGCTTTCGATTGGCATCTGCGGAGCTGCAAGCTGGCAGTTCTACCTGATGCGTATCATGCCCCGGCTCAATGCCGGCGAACTCAACCACCCGTTTACACATGCGTTTCAGTCTTTTTTTATGCTGGGTAAAAAGTTGTTTGTGTACGACCAATTGCTGCACCCGGACCCTGCATTCAAGCAGGCCGGTTTGTTTGTGTACTGGATCGGCTTGTTCAAAGCGCTGATCCTGTCTGTGTGCATCACGTTTACCTTTCGCTATAAAGAAGATGACTTTCTGCCTTTCTCCCTGTGGATGCTGGGCAGCATGCTGCTCTCTCCGAACGGAAGCACCTATTCTTTAGTATTGCTGTTGTTGCCTTTTCTGGCGCTGTTGGTACGGGCAAAAAACAGCACTGCTGGGCAGCAAGTGTTTGTACTGCTGATCACGGGCGTTGCCTGTAACCTGAGCATTCACCGCTTTGGAGATTTTCCTGTACTCCTGCAATTTCCCCGCTTATACTTACTGTTACTCTTGTTCCTGTTGCTGCTTTGGGGTAAAAGGCGGTCTTTTCAGCCCCTTTTGTTTGCCGCTTGTGCGGGCTTGTTTATCCTTCCTTCTTTGTGGCAAAAAAAGAAGCCTGCCGACGATAGTGTCTACCTGCTCGAGCATAGTACTGATCTGTTTACCTACGATTACACGGTTCAAAACGGCGAGTTGGTTTCTTTTTGTTGGAACGGCCAAAAGAATGAGGTTCCTACAGGCATCAGGGTCCGGTCTTTTTCAACAGAGGGAGTGGCGATACGCGATAACCAGGTGTATTACAAAGGGCGGCAAATGACCGCATCTGCCGATTGGAAAAAGGCTGCAAGTATCCTTGATGGTCATAAAATTGTATACCTGTCAGATAAGGGCCGTGGTGTTTGCTTCTATGCTTTACGCTCTATTAACTTAGGGCCAGATAAGTGATCCAGCAGCTGTTTCATCTTCCCGATAATGACTTTTTCTTCCAGCTGTTTCATACAGATATTATCGCCACCGCAGGGCAATTCCTCGTAGCGGTGGATACAGGGGGAGCAGGAGGTCTGAAGGTAATACACCAGGTGCCGCTCTTCTTCCCCGGGATGGATTTTGAGGTAATGCTCCGGCTTGGTCGGCCCCCAGAGGGATAGGGTAGGCAGCCCCAGTTTTTTGGCCAGGTGCAAAGGTCCGCTGTCTATGGTAACCAGGCAAACACCTTCTGTTCTCAGGAAATCGTAGTAAGCGTCAAAGCTTCCGGATTGCCCGGCATAGTTGTGTATCCTGCTTTTTCTGGCGTTAAATATTGCTTCTTTTTCTATGAACTGATCGATCTCTGCCCGGTCTTCAGGCATGCCTAAAAAGGCAATATCATATCCTGTGTTGTCCAACACCCAACCGCTGATAGCACTGAGTGTCTGTTCCGGGAGTTTGCGTACATAAGCCAGGCTGCTGCAGGTGTTGTTGAACAGGATGTATCTTTTCTGATGCTCCCCTGTCCTGGCCGTGAGCAGGGGAGGACGGACAGATCCTGTACCGCTTAAGGCTACAGCCATATTGGTATAATTGTCTTCGAGTACTACAGACTGATCGAAGAGTATATTGTGTGTGTTCAGGTATTTCCTGAACGAAACAGAGGGGAGTATAAAGCCGAAACGGTTTCGGGCACAGGTCAGGAGCGACAATATGGTCGTGAGCTTTGAATAGACTTCCAGGTCCACGATGCAGAGCCTGCGCCAGGTCCAGCTTTCGAAAAGAAAAGCCAGCATTTGCCTGCAGGTGCGGAAAAAGTGATTGCTGTCGACTTCCCGTATCTCATCGTAGAGGCCAAAGGGTCTGATGCCTGCGGCAATGTTCCGGTCTGTCAATAAGATCAGGTGTGCATTTGGATATTTGTCCCGGATCATAGCAATTGCATCTGAGGCTAGGACCAGGCTGCCCAGGCCGAGTAGTTTTATAAATACGATTCTTTGGGGGGCTTCATGGAGGGTATGATCCCTGCGCATCAGCAGGCCAAGCAAACGGGTAAAAGGCCATAGCAGCCCGATGAGGAAGTACCCCAGCAGTTTGTCTATTTTTTGCTTTTGGCGTACCTGCACCGGCGTTTGGGTTTAATTGAATGAAGAGTTGTCCCTGGCGGGTATATTACTTTTTCTTTTCCATGGTGATCATAAAATGATCCCCCCAGCGGTTGAAAGGTGCTTTGCTGCACCATTTGTTTTCCCAGCGCTCCAGGCGTGAAAATGTTTTAGGAAAGCGCTCGATGAAATTTTCTACAAAGGGCGGTGGCGTAGTCAGTGAAAGGCTTTTCAGGCTGAGCAGATCGAAAGTGGCACCTAAGTGGCGGATGATGAAATCCGGACTATAATAATAGCAGTCAAAATGCTGCCCCTCCACTTTGGCGGATACAGGCCCTTTTTTCAACCTGCGGAAAGCAAAGCGGAATTTGCCTTTTGCTGCCAGTAACACTTCCCAGGGACAGAAGCGGGGCATGATCACCAGGGTAAACCGGCCTCCGGGCTTCAGTAGCCGGTCTATGTCCTGTAGTACTTTTCCCAGCTCGGGGGTGCAATTCAGGCCGCCGAAATTTGAAAAAACATAATCATATTGTGTAGCAGTGCCGAGCTCTTGCAGTTCATTAAAAGAGCAACGCAGGGCTTTGATTCTGTCTTGCAGTTGTTGTTGCTCAATTTTTTGATTCAGCTGTTGCAGCATGCCTGGTGCGTTGTCTGTCGCCGTTACCCTGATGCCGTTGTGTACAAAGAACAAGGCATCGATACCGGTGCCGCAATTCAATTCCAGCAAATGGGCGTCCTTTTGAATATGCCCCAGGACTTCCTGCTGGACACGGTTCCTGATCCAGAGGATGATTTTGTTCTCTTCGTCGATCTGGTCAAAGATGGCAGACTGTTTTGAAAAGGCCAGGCTCACATTTTCTTCCTGTAACAATTGCTGTGTGTTCACGATAAAGCAGTTTTTTGATTAATGTAAATATTGTCCTGCTATCGGTTCTATCTGTATCAGCAGATTCCTGATCTTTTTCTTTTTAAAATGAGCATATATGCCCACGGCCAACATCCTGATGTTACTGAAGCTGGGGGCTATCTTCCCTTTCAGTAGTTTTTGAGTGGCCAGGATTCCTTTACGCCTGCGGTAGCAATAGTGGAC
>DATJDO010000421.1:0-8748 GCA_035497375.1 Chitinophagaceae bacterium
CAACGTATTCTACCTCTCTACCAACGCTATGGGCAGCAACGTAACGGCCGCCTGGAAGGCACACAAACAAGGTGCTTACTTCGGCAATCCCTGCTTTACACAGATCCACCCTACCTGTATTCCTGTGAGCGGCGACCACCAGTCCAAACTGACCCTGATGTCTGAGTCGCTGCGTAATGACGGCCGGATCTGGGTGCCTAAAAAACAAAACGATACGCGCAAAGCGAACGATATACCCGAAGAAGAAAGAGACTACTACCTGGAGCGCCGCTACCCGGCCTTCGGTAACCTGGTACCGCGTGACGTGGCCAGCCGTGCGGCAAAAGAGCGTTGCGATGCGGGATATGGTGTGGGCGGAAGCAAACAAGCCGTTTACCTGGATTATGCAGCAGCCATCCTGCGCTACGGTAAAATAGAAGTGGGTAAACAAGGCCTGGAAAACGTATCGGAAGCCGAGATCATCCGCATGGGTAAAGAAGTCGTAAAATCCAAATACGGCAACCTTTTCGACATGTATGAAAAGATCACCGGCGAAAACCCCTATGAAGTACCGATGCGCATTTACCCTGCCGTGCACTATACCATGGGCGGCCTTTGGGTAGATTATGAGCTGATGACCACTGTTCCCGGCCTGTACGCCTTGGGAGAAGCCAACTTCAGCGACCACGGCGCCAACCGCCTCGGAGCTTCTGCACTGATGCAGGGACTGGCAGACGGTTACTTTGTAATCCCGTATACAATCGGCAACTACCTGGCTGACGAAATCCGCACCAAAGCGATCCCGACAGACCACCCTGCTTTCGTAGCAGCGGAGAAAGAAGTGAATGACCGCATCCACAAACTGATGAACATCAAAGGAACGGAAAGCGTGGAAAGCATGCACAAACGCCTGGGTAAGATCATGTGGGACAAGTGCGGTATGGCGCGCAATGCACAGGGCCTGAAAGAAGCGATTGAAGAAATCCGTGCGCTGAAGAAAGAATTCTGGAGCAATGTGCGTATCCCCGGCGATATCGACGAGTTTAACCCTGAGCTGGACAAAGCACAGCGCGTAGCCGACTTCATCGAATTAGGAGAACTGATGTGCATGGACGCCCTGAACAGGGAAGAAAGCTGTGGTGGTCACTTCCGCGAAGAACACCAGACAGAAGAAGGAGAAGCAGAACGCCATGATGACAAATTCATGTATGTAGCAGCCTGGGAATACAAAGGAGACAGCCAGTTTGAGTTGCACAAGGAAGACCTGATCTACGATGTGGTACATCCGAGTGCGCGGTCTTATAAGTAAGAATAAAGTGAAAAAATATAGTTCTTTGATTTTGTTATCCCTGCTATTTGTACTCAAAACAAATGCTCAGGATAATATCCTTGAAAAAATTCCTTCAAAAGGTAAAACCGTAAAGGATTTCATACCGAATGGGTATCAGATACCTCAAAACGGCCTGAAGGAAGGAGATTTGAACAAGGATGGCGCAGCTGATATTGCCATCGCACTTTTTTCAAAAGAAGAAGAAAAAAGTGTTGACGATCCACGCCTGTTGTTGGTTTTGTTAAAAGCACCTGACGGCTATATATTGGCCGGCAAAAGCGATAAAACAATCTTGTGCCAGGGTTGTGGAGGAGTGATGGGAGACCCATATGCAGGAATTACTATAAAAAATGGGATTTTGCAAATCAACCATTATGGAGGGAGTGCCTGGAAATGGACGATCGAAGAGAAATTCCGTTATCAGAAAAGTGCTTTTTACCTGATTGGGTCTACTTACGACTGGTATTGGGTTTTAGGTGACTGCAACGGCGAAATAGGACATTCAGGCAGAAGATATAAAGATATCAACTGGGTAACAGGAGAAGAAGAACTTATCCATCGTGACGAGGATTGTAAATTATTGAAGCATATTAAACATAAAAACAAGATTAAGCCTTTAATAGAATTGGAGGCTTTCTCTGAAAACTCATAGTAATATGGAGCATTATAACATGAACCTGACCTTAAAGGTTTGGAAACAGAAAAACGCTAAAACAGCAGGTCGTTTCGAAACGTACCAGGTAAAGGATATTTCTTCCGAAATGTCGTTCCTGGAAATGTTTGATGTACTGAATGAGCAGCTGATTGCCGAAGGCAAAGAGCCTGTAGCATTCGACCACGATTGCCGCGAAGGTATCTGCGGCATGTGCAGCATGCATATCAACGGACGGGCACATGGGCCATGGGCACAAAATACCACTTGCCAGCTCCATATGCGCGAGTATAAAAACGGCGATACCATCGTAGTAGAGCCCTGGCGTGCCGATGCCTTCCCAGTGATCAAAGACCTGGTGGTAGACCGTTCTTCTTTTGACCACATCGTACAGGCCGGTGGCTATATTTCTGTGAACACGGGTAATGCACAGGATGCAAACTGCCTGCCGATCGAGAAGCAAAAAGCTGACGATTCTTTTGCTGCTGCGGCTTGTATCGGATGCGGAGCCTGTGTGGCAGCCTGCCCCAATGCTTCTGCGATGTTGTTCCTCTCTGCAAAAGTTGCCCACCTGGCTTTACTGCCCCAGGGCGAACCAGAGCGTAAAGAGCGCGTTGTGAACATGGTGAACCAGATGGACAAAGAAGGATTCGGAAACTGTACGAATATCGGTGCCTGTGAAGCGGAATGTCCTAAAGGCATCTCACTGGAGAACATTGCAAAATTGAACCGCGAATATATTGCCGCTACTTTTGCCGGCAAATAATCATCATACAGGACTTTTCCTGGACATGCACCATTTGTTTTTGAATATTTCAGAAACAAATGGTGTTTTTATATTGCAGACCCATACGGTTTTAAAAAACTAATAGCTCTTTTTCATCCTGCCAGCATGAAAATCCGCCTGCTACTCGTCCTGCTTTTTGTACTGCATACAGTCATTGCCTGTTTCAGGCCTGCGCACACTCCTATGTGGGACGATGAAGCCTCAGTAGTGTGGTTTGCCAAAAATTACAACAAGTATGGCTCCATTGTAGGCTATGACGGGAACAATATTTTCTCTTACAGGAACGGGCAACTGATCAACGAACAGCTCGAATACAATAACCCCCCATTAGATATTTACTATACCGCTTTTATCCTGCGCCATTTCGGGGACAGTGATGTTGTATTGCGTCTTTCCTTCATCGTTTGGGGTATTGCAGCCTTGTTCCTCTTCCTGTGCTGCCTGCGTTTGATCGAAGGCAAAGACAAGGTGTGGTTCCTGTATTCTGCTGTACTGTTGCTGCTCTCCGTCAATTACCTGATGATCGAGACCAACACACGCTATTACGCTTTCAACTTTTTCTTTGCTGCATTAAGCCTGTGGGCTACCTTGAAAATGGCTGAAGAACCATTAGGCCTATACCGTAAAACAGGGATCCTGGTGCTCCAACTGATAGCACTTTACTTCCTTTTCCTGAGCCATTACCTGGCAGCGGTATGCTGGTGGATCATGTGTTTCTACATCATGTACCGGAAAGACCTGGTGGACATCGGTTTCCGAAAGAGGTTTACCTGGGTAACACTCGTGCTGAACCTTACACTTGCAGCCGTTTTCGTCTACTACCTGCTTGCCCACCAGTCGCTGAACCGCCCCGATATGATCAGCGCAGACAGCCTGCCGGTGAAGTATGCCAAACTCACCGAATGGCTGATCATGGACCTGCACAACATCAACCTGGTACCACTTTGGACCATACCCGTATTCCTCTACCTGTTCTTTTTCCGGAAAAGACTCTTATCTCCGGAATTCAGGATGATCGCTGCGTCAAGCCTGGTATTCCTGCTGGCCATGCTGTTGCTGAACCCACAGTCCACCTCTGAATCCCTGTCTTTTGACATTCGCTACCTGTATGTGATTATACCCCTGCTTTCGTTCTGGATCGGCTACCTGCTGAAGCTGTTGCACGAACAGGTTAAAAACGGTCCGGTCCTGGCTATCTTCTCGCTACTCATTTTTGTCAACACCTCCCTGTTTTCAGCCATTCCCTCCAGCGGAGGCCCCCGGATTCTTTTACCGAACCTCATCAAAGAAAAACTACATCCCTACCCTACTGCCTACGCTGCAGCCCTGGACTATATCAAAACCCATTTTAAAGGACGCAAAAAGATACTTACCCTACCGGGCTACCACAATACCGTTTTCCTGCGCTACGTACCCGATAAAATAGAAATCACCAACACATTGGATACCTCCAGCCCATTGAGCCGCAGGCTGACCGACTCTCTGGACATGCCCTGCCTTTGGACCGGAGCCTGCAAGCCGGAATATGTGTTTCAGTTTGGCACGACAGAGACCCTTGAAGATTATCCCATCAAAGCCGGAGACTTCGCCTTCGTTGACACCATCATGATTTATGCCCAGGGCCTGGATCTGACGCGCCCGGAACTTTATTGGCATTCTTTCGGCCCTAAAAAAGTAACGGATCCCCGTACCGAAGCTTTGTACATCTACCACGATTAAACTCCGCCCCCAACGGCCCTGGCATCTATTATACTGTCAGAAACGTACCCCTACCTATCCTGCAACCCTCCCAGAGGAAAGCTTGTTTACATTTCCTTCATTTTATTGTCATGGTGGCATAACAATTTGGCAACACTGTCGTGTGATTTTTGTGACAAATAACACAAACAAAATGAAAAAACTTGTACCAGCTTTGCTTTGCCTGCCGATGCTCCTTGCGGCAGAAGCCAAAGCCCAGGCGGTGACCGGGCCAAGCTCCTCCCAGTCCCCTTATGTTCTTCCGGTTGCTCCCGGTGTGAAGATTACTTCTATCCTTACCGTAGGAGACACTATCGGCGGATACCGTATGACCGGTATTCCGGACGGTTTGGGAGCCTACGACAACTACGATGGCACCTTTACCTTGCTGATGAACCACGAGCTGGGCAAAGGCTCAGGAACTACCCGTGCACACGGTTCTATCGGAACTTTTGTTTCCCGCTGGATCATCAACAAATCTGACCTGAAAGTACTGAGCGGCAGCGACCTGATGCAAAGGGTGAACCTCTGGAACAACACCACCGGCACCTACAATACTTTCTATTCTTCCTCGCCCTCTACCCTGGCAGCTTTCGACCGTTTCTGCTCGGGAGACCTGGCCCCGGCCAATGCGTACTACAACCCTAAAACAGGTAAAGGTACTATGGCCCGTATCTACATGAATGGTGAAGAATCCGGAGCTGAAGGCCGCCCTATGGCACACATCGCCTCGGGACCCAATATGGGCTCTTCCTACGAACTACCCCGCTTCGGTAAAGCATCATGGGAAAACTATGTAGGACATGGCATTGAAAGCGACACTACTGTAGTGATCGGCATGGATGATGCTACTCCCGGACAAGTATATGTGTATGTAGGCACTAAAACTAATACCGGACTGGACATTGATAAAGCAGGTCTGACCAATGGTAAACTGTATGGCGTAGCCGTTACCGGTTTGCTTACAGAAACCAGCGCCAGCGTTCCGGCTCCAGGTTCTCCGTTTACACTGGCCGAACTGGGTGATGTGACCGGAATTTCCGGATCTACGATCAATACCAACAGTAACACTTTAGGCATTACTACCTTCCTGCGTCCTGAAGACGGTGCCTGGGATCCGATCAACGACAGCGATTTCTACTTCATGACGACAAACTCTATCACTGCTCCCAGCCGTATGTGGAAACTCCATTTTACAAATCCGCTAAACCCCTTACTGGGCGGGCAAATCACTGCTGTACTGGACGGAACTGAAGGTCAGAAAATGATGGATAACGTAGGTCTGGATCATTTCGGACATGCGCTGATCGTTGAAGACGTTGGTGGCGATGTACACCTGGGTCGTATCCTGCAATACGACATAACAAAAGATATCCTGACAACAATTGGTGTTCATGATTCTGCACGTTTCCTGTCTACCGGCACTAAATTCATCACTACCGATGAAGAAGCTTCAGGTATCCTCGATGTACAGGAAATTCTCGGCGCAGGTATGTTCCTGACGGCTGACCAGGTACACAAATCTGTTGGCGGTGAGCTGGCTGAAGGTGGACAATTGCTTGCAGTATTTAACCCCGATTCTTACAATGCTAATCCTGAGATCAGCATCAGCGGTGCCGGCCTGAACATCGGCATGAATGACATGTTCCCAACTATGGCCGACAATACTGACTTTGGCACCATCGATACCGGCATGAAAGTAACCAAGGTATTTGTGATCAAAAATGCAGGACCTGCTTCACTGAAACTGAACAACATCAGCTTCTCCGGAGCACACGCCAGCGAATTTTCTGTAACAACGCCTCCAACTTACCCTGCAATGATCGCGGCCGGAGATTCCTTGAAAGTAAACGTACAATTTGCCCCACGGGTTGTAGGCCTGCGTTCTTCAACGATCACGATCAGCAGCAATGACTTCGATGAAAAATCCTACAACTTTGCTTTGCAAGGAGTAGCGCTGAACAACCGCACTGCGATCGATGAAAAAACAGCCTCAGCTTCTTTCATTAAACTGTATCCTAACCCTACAGGTGATGCCGCTACTGTTGCCATCACATTGAAAAAAGCAGAACGTTTTGAATTTACGATCCTGGACATCAACGGCAAACCAGCACAGGAGACTCTATCTCAAGAGTTGCAATCCGGCGACAACAAAGTAAACCTGAACACCTCCAGCCTGCCAAACGGCAACTACGTGGTACAGGTCGCTTCTTCCAACCAGATCATCAGCATCAAACTGGTCGTAGCACACTAATTTATTTTTCAGATTACCCCATCAAAACGGGAGCGCCTTTACAGGTGCTCCCATTTTGAATTTTAATTGAACCGCTCCTTCAATGAAAAGATTAATACGTAAAAAAAATATTGCCGCAGCACTGGTGGTTCTTTTGGGGCTCATCAGTTTTGCGTTTAAAAATACCAGTACAGAAGAGACCTATGCCTCTGTATATGCTTCCAAAACAAAAGTGCTACGGAACGAACTGGAGTTGCTCCTAGGCGAATCCCGGCTAGCGAACCTGAAAGACAAAGAAGCGGTAGCACAGTTGCAGGAAAACATCCTCAAAGCCCGCAGGGCACTCAAGCAAACCGATTTCTGGTTGCGCTATCTCGAACCCCTGGCCTACAAAAAAATAAACGGCCCATTGCCTGTAGAATGGGAAACCGAGGTATTTGAAAAATTTGAAAAACCGTATAAACGTGAAGGCGCGGGCCTGACGCTGGCAGCACTATACCTGGAAGAAGAAAGCATTTCAAACGACAGCTTATACAGCCTGATCCATGCTGCTTCAGCTGCCGCCGATATCTATACGCACGATTCGATTACCATATTACTGAAAGACTTTTCGAATTTTTGGTTCTGCAACCGCTTGCACCTGCTGAACCTGGCATCGATCTATACTACCGGGTTTGAATGCCCCGATACGAAAGCTGTGATTCCCGAACTACTGGCGATGATGCAATCCACTGAAGAAATCTATGCTGCCTATAATGAAAGCTTCCCGCTATCCGCTGTAAGCCCGGCTTATCTTCAGCTATATGCAAAAGCAATCACCTTTGTGCAAGCCCAGCCGTCAGACCCGGAACGATTTGACCACTTTCGCTTCATCAAAGAATACGTAAATCCTTTATTCTCGCTAAACCAGCAGTTGATCCTGCAGCACAGGGCCACCAGTAAAAGCACCCTGGACTATGCCCTGAATAAGCAAGCCAAAAACATTTTCAGCAAAAACCTGTACGAAGGCCAGAACAGCAAAGGGGTTTACTACAACGTCATTGACCCGGACGCCCTGGCGTCTATCGACAAACTGGGAAAATTACTTTTTTACGACCCTATTCTTTCCGGCAACAACCAGCGCAGTTGTGCCTCCTGTCACAAGCCTACTGAGTTTTTCACTGACACAGTGAGTACGACCGCGTTCCAGTTCGATCATGCCGGATTGCTGCCGCGCAATACGCCGTCCCTGCTGAACGCCGGATACAATCACCTGGCTATGCTGGACGGTGCGCACATATCGCTACAGGACCAAACCCGCGCCGTACTGGCCAACCCACTGGAAATGGCAGCCAATGAGCAGGATATTATGCAAAAGGTGTTGAGCTGCGCAAGCTATAAAAAAGAGCTGACCAAACTGCTCGTTTATACACCGCAGGAGCCGGTCATTACATACGACCATATTGTCTCCGCCATTACATTTTACTACAGCAAGTTCAGTAATGCGTACGCCGGTTTTGATCTGTCTATGCAGGACGGGAAACCGCTGGCCACGGAGGCCATCGAAGGTTTCAACCTGTTCATGAGCAAAGCGCAGTGCGCCACTTGCCATTTCACACCACAGTTCAATGGTGTCAAACCGCCCTTTATCGGCTCCGAATTCGAAGTGTTGGGCACCCCGGCCGATGCGAACTATAAAAGCCTCAGCAGCGACAAAGGCCGCTACGGGGTCAACCCGGCCAGAGAAACCATGAATGCGTTCCGTACCGGCAGCCTGCGCAACATCATGCACACGGCCCCCTACATGCACAATGGTGTTTTTAAAACGATGGAGGAAGTCATTGACTTTTATGATGCCGGCGGTGGTGCCGGTCATGGGCTGCAGGTCAGCAACCAGACTTTAGCGGCCGACTCTCTTCACCTGGATGCAGCGGAGAAACGAAAACTGATCGCCTTCCTGTCTTCCCTTACTGAAAATGTTCCTTTTGAAGATGCACCTAAAAAGCTGCCGGCTTCTACCAACCAGGAACTGAACAACCGCGCTGTGGGCG
>DATJDO010000422.1:0-1769 GCA_035497375.1 Chitinophagaceae bacterium
TCCCGTACCTGTAGCAACATCAAGTACCTGGCAGGTCTCAATACTTTTAATGCTCCTGATGGCCTTTCTGCGCCAGGCTTTATCAATGCCCAGGGACAGCACATGGTTTAGAAAATCATACTTCCCGGCGATATTATCGAACATTTGAGCGACTTGCTCTTTCTTGCTTAATTTTGACGACGCGTCGGGGACGATAGAATTATGTTTCATAAAACAGTGTGGAAAAGCTGCACGAGCCGCGCAAAAATACAGCACAAAGAACTATGGAAATAAATTCAGCCAAATATTTGATCAGTAATGTTGATGTAAAAGCATGTCCTAAACCGGACAAACCGGAATTTGCCTTTATCGGGCGCTCCAATGTGGGAAAGTCTTCCCTGATCAATATGCTGACCAACAACAATAAATTAGCCAAGACATCTGGTAGCCCTGGGAAAACCCAGCATATCAACCATTTTCTCATCAATCATGAATGGTACCTTGTCGATCTCCCCGGATATGGCTATGCCAAAGTCTCCCGCAACCAGCGTAAAGAATTTGGCAAAATGATCTCCGCTTACCTGCAGGAACGAGAAAACCTGATCTGCATCTTTGTACTGATCGACAGCCGGCTCAAACCCCAGGAAATCGATCTTGACTTCCTGCGCCAACTGGGAGAATGGGGCGTTCCCTTCAACGTAGTGTTCACCAAAGCAGATAAAAACACCCAATCCGAAACGGCAAAAAATGCAAAGAACTTTGTGAACAAAATGAAAGAAGAATGGGAATATATTCCCCGCAGCTTCATCACCAGCTCGGTAAAATACCTGGGCCGGAAAGACATGCTCCATTATATCGGTGAGCTCATTGATCAATATTACAATGGCGATGCAGAAGATGCATAGGCCTGCTAAAACCAACTTTCAAAACCTTAAACAGAAGAACATTGCGCAGTAAATTTTTACCAAAAATATCATTAAGTGAGCTGGTCAAACTACAGGAGGAAAACCAGACTGAAGCTATATTTGAGCAACTTGTATTACCGCTGCATGAAGAACTGTATAAGAAACAGGACTTCTCTTTTATAGAAACGTTGTCTCCAGGCCAGGAGCTTTTATTACGCTACGACTATGTGCGCATGCAGGCACTGCAAGGCGGGTTTATCCAGCTTATCCAGAATGGATATATCAACCTGCTGCTGGCCATGCCCGACATGCTGAAACAGGTGGGCGCACCGGATATGGCACAATTACTGGATGATGTATTGCGGGTCTATACACTCAATGAAGAAGAGCTGAGCAAAGAAACTTCTGTGGAGGATTTTGCAAAACTATACCAGGAATTTATCGAATTCGAAGACCTGGACACACGCTTTGCTGCGCTACACCCTTCTGCTGAAAAAGCCATTGTAGCCTACGCCCTGCGTTTCCCTGACGAATTTATAGAGTTGTAAGACACCTGGGAATACGTGATTTTAAAGGGGAGCTCCGATTTGTGCCTTCACCCCGATAGCTTAAAACTGTATCTTTATTCATTCTAAACAATAATTTCTTCAATGCAAAAATGGAAACTACCTGCTATGGCTTTGCTTAGTGCCTCAAGCCTGATGGCCGCTTGTGGCAACAGCCAGAACAAAACGGTGCAGACTACAGACAGCACCCAAAAAACAGAAACGGATTTTAAAGTATTGGCAGAATCCTTCGCCGATCTTCAGCTGTTGCGCTACCAGGTTCCGGGCTGGGAAGAACTGTCTCTGAAACAAAAAACCCTGGCCTATTACTTGTACGAAG
>DATJDO010000423.1:0-7698 GCA_035497375.1 Chitinophagaceae bacterium
TCATTACTATTTGTCCGGGCAGAAGCAGGGTGAAAGTACCCATCTCTATGGGCGGCGGAACCTATAGTTGCTTCTACGATATCACCTATGACCCGGTAGGCGACAACACCACGCTTTATTTTTATTAAGCTATTGACAAGCGCCGGGCAAAGAACCTCTGGTCTCCGAGGCATTCTTGTGCCCTGTTTATTCGGGAAAAAATGCCCCGCTTACTCCGGGACATTTTTATGATAATCCATTACTTTCGGGTATGAAAAAAGCAGCGTACATTCTTGTGGGAGCATTGCTGGGATCCGGTGTTCCCGCTAAGGCACAAGCCTTTCTGTGGCCTACGGAAAAAGGTGCCGAACTCTTCGTGTCGGTCCGTATGGCTAACCTGCGCTCGGCTCCATCGGCGACGGCCGGGCTGGTCGACTCATTGCCCTGCGGTAGTGCTGTTCAGGTACTGGAAGCCGGCACGACATCTTTAACCATCAGTGGTATTGAAACGCCCTGGCTAAAGGTACGCTACCGTAAAGACAATACCGATAAGGAAGCCTTTATCTGGCTGGGCCTGCTGGCGCTCGGCGGCTACCGCAGTGGCGGTACACAATTCCTGTACGGTGTAGACCGGATTGTTCCGGGTCCCAAAGAAAAGGATTATACGCCCCCTGCTGCCTGGCAGGTGTCGGTAAAAGCCCTGGATAGTGTGGGTACATTGCTGGATCAGGCGGCCTTTACGGTGCAGGACGTGGAGGTCGCCGGGACTGCGGGCAAAATGCTGGGCAGCCTGGGGCTGCGGAATGCCAAAGATATCCTGCGGATACTGTTTGGCGGAGAAGCCTGCGGTATCCCGACCTATTACTACTACTACGCGTGGACGGGCAGCCGTTTCCTGCCCTTGCCGGGCAAGATGGAGGTCAGCGAGGCCGGCTCGTTTTACCATACGGAAACCCTGCTCTTCCCGGGTGAGCCCGGAGGGCAGCCGGACAAACTGATCCTGCTGACAGAGGAGGGAGAAGAACAGGAAGGCAAGGTGGATAAAGAAGGGAATCCCGTGTTTAAAGTCAGTAAGTCGCGCCGCGTTTATCTCTGGGATGGAGAAAAAGCCATGCCGCAGGTAGCGCTCAAAAGATAATATAACTTTCGGGTATCCTTTACATTGATTTGTTTCATATTAAACTAACTTAGTAGTATGGAACACGAAGATGAGCCAATCAAAAATGATCCGCCCAAAAAGGACCAAAAGTCAGTACCGTCTCTAAAGGAACGCATTGAACAGCTCAAAGAGCAAAATGAATTTTTGGAGGATCCGATGAAAGAAAATATACACCAGCCTCGTGATGAGGAGGATGAGGAAGAAGAAGCATAAAAAAACCGGACTTGTGAAAGTCCGGTTTTTTTTATGGTATCAGTTGTCTTACCTGGTTTGTTTATTGATGCGTTCGTTTTGCAGCAGTCGTCCTTCCTGGTCGAAGATGCGCAGCATATACACACCGTCGGCAAAAGGTTCCAGGTCTACCTGGGTAGTCTGTTGTCCGCGCAGGATTTCACGACCGGTGATGTCGTTGACGATCACATTGACAGCAGTGCCGGCTTCGATGATGACTTTGCCCTGGGTTGGGTTAGGGTATACCCTGATACCGGCCTGTGCCTGTGCCGGGTCGATGCTCAGCCCATACACTTTGAGCACCTCAGCGGTACCCTGGCAACCATTGGCATCCAGTACCACCACATGGTAGTCGCCGTCGTAAGCTATGGTATACGACCTACTGGTAGCCCCTGCAATCACCTTACCGTTGCGGTACCATTGGTAGCTGGCATAGGTTGTGCTCAGTTTGAGCACGGAGCCTGTGCGTACGATGGTAGGCTTGATCATTTCGGGGTATTGGCTGATGCTCGAGGTATTGGTGTTGACCGTACAATTATAGATGTCTTTCACCCGTACGACAAAGTAACCGGTACTATCGACGGTGATCTTGTCTTTAGCAGTGTCTACGCCCATCAGCAGTCCGTCTTTGAACCACTCATATTTGTACCCTGTAGTAGCAGGGCTGGCATAGAGTACAATGCTCACGCCTTTACAGATCGTTACATCTACCGGAGACAATTTCGGTCTCGGTAAAGGATTTCTCATCACATAAGCACTTTCCGTATCAGCACACCCGTACATGTCTTTTACGATCACCGTATAGGTTTCCGTAGTATTGATGTGCAGGGTGTCGCTTACGGATCCTGGGATGGTGCTGCCACCGACTTTCCACTGGTAGCTTGTAGCTGTGGCAGAAGTGGCTTTGATCGCAATGCTGTCATCCACGCAGAACACAAAAGCAGGCATGCCCACCGGCGCCAGGGTCACCACAGGAGAAGGGCGCACATTGACGGTCAACGAAGCCCTGAGGCTTTCGCAGCCGAAGGTGTTGGTTTGTGTTACATAATAAGTATTGCTGCCGACTGCACTGACAGAGGGCACCAGGCTTGCTGTGCCGGTTCCGCCTGTAGCGGCAGTGTACCATTTCAGGTTGGTACCGGTCGCTGTGAGGGCAGGCGGTGTTACGCCCACACAAACGTTGATGGGGGTAATGACAACCGGTGCTGCCGGGCGTGGATTCACCACAACAGTGATGGTTGTTTTTGGCCCTTCGCAACCGATAGCTGTTTTGGCGCTTACATAATAAGTGGTCGTTCCGGCACTTACTGTTGAAGGCACGGGAGCTGCAGCCAGTAAAGCCGATGACGCATCATACCATTTCAAGGTATCCGTAGAGGAGGCTTTTGTAGCCGTGAGGGCTACCGCTACATCGTCCTGGCAATAGGTAACGGGACTGGCCGATGGCGGTGCTATTGGTGTCGGGTTGATCTGTACGATGATGGATTTTTTTGCACCCTCGCAGGCAAAATTGTTCTTCTGGCTCACATAGAAGGTAAAGGTACCGGCTGTGGCCGTGGAAGGAGTGGGTGCTCCCGGAAGCAGTGCCGGTACGGAATTGTACCATTTGAGCGTATCGCTGGCAGAAGCAGCTGTAGCCGTCAGGGGAACTGAGGGCGCATTCTGACAATACGTGATTGGCGTAGTAGCTGTGGGCAGACCCGGTGTCGGGTTCACCTGCACAGTGATGGCCGTTTTCGGGCCTTCGCAGTTCAGGCTTGTCTTTTGGCTGACATAGTAAGTATAGGTGCCGGGAGTAGTGGTGGAAGGTGTAGGTGCCCCGGCCAGAGGTGTCATGGTGGCGTCGCACCATTTGAGGGTATCGCTTCCCGCAGCCAGTGTAGCAGTGAGTGCGGTGGCGGTAACGCCCTGGCAATACACAATAGGCGTGGTGGCTACAGGAGCTACCGGTGTAGGCTTGATGATCACATTGATCGTTGTTTTTGCTCCTTCACAACCGGTGCTGTCTGTCTGGCTGACATACCAGGTAAAGGTGCCGGTAGTTGCAGTAGAAGGAGTGGGTGCGCCGGACAGTAAAGCCGGTACGGAATTGTACCATTTCAGAGTGTCGGAAGCAGAAGTTTTGGTGGCTGTCAGGGCTACAGCTGTAGCATTCTGGCAATAGCTTACCGGGCTGGTGGCCGAAGGAGCTGAAGGCAAAGGTTTGCCTTGCTCCTCATAGGCGCCGATATCGGGCAGTCCTACGCGGGAGCGGTTGCGGATGTCGGCTGCCGGAGCTGTAGTACCTGCATTAACGGCAGGGGAGCAAGGCAGCAGGTCCAGTCCGTCATCTGCAGTCAGCCAGATGCCATCTGCACCTATTGGATTCGATTCGTTTACAAAGCGTGGGTTAACACTCATGCTGGGAGCGGATAAAGCAGCGCCTTTAACCAGGGCGTTGGTATACGTTACGGTGCCCAACATATTTACATGATTAGTAGCAGCTCCCCAAACGATGGTATTGGTCAGGTTGGTTGTACTTCCTGTATTGCTGCTAATGCTGTTGCCGTTTGGCTTTGTTGTGCTTGCTGTAGTATTGGCAAACAGGGTAGAGCTGTTCAGGCTAATGGTGCCTGCAAGGTTGGCGATAGCACCGCCGCCCTCATCATTGCTGCCACCTGCTGTATTGGCATGGAATATAGCGTTGGTCACGGTAGTGGTCGTTGCACTATTACTCAGATTTTGAATGGCACCTCCGGTACCGTTCACTCCATTGACTGCATAGTTGCCTGAAAATACAGTCTTGTCAATAGTGACAACAGAACCATCGGCATTACAAATGGCTCCGCCGCCTGCATAGGCATAGTTAGTAATAAACTTACAGTTATTAATCGTCATTCCCGTAACTGCGGAATTGTATAATGCGCCTCCACGCATCGTGGTGCCGCTTCCGAAGCCTGTATTGTTATTGATAAAAAGGCAATTGGTAAACGCGGTATTATTGGGATAGCCTGAGCTTCCTGCAGAGAACATTGCTCCTCCCTGACCTCCGGTGAAGTTTTCAGAGAAAACACAATCTGTGAATACAGGGCTGCAACTTCCTGAAGAACCTCCATTGTTATAAAATGCGCCACCGGTTCCTGCGCTTCCGTTTTTATTGAAGGTGCAATTTGAATAAACCGGGCTGCTTACGCCGCCAAACCGCCCCTGGTTAACGCATACACCGGCATTGGATTGCGCAAAGTTCTTTTCAAACAAACAATTACTGACAACCGGGCTGCTTTTACCGTTAGTAGAACCTCCGTTATACATAGCACAGCCGGTATAACCTGCGTTTGAAATGAATTTACAATTGTTGATGCGTGGACTGCAATTGGTGCCTGCTTCAAAGCCGACATTGTAAAGCCCCGCTCCGTCGTGATGAAAGAAGCTCTGACCGTTAATCGTAAATGAAATTCCTACACCACTGGCATTTCCTGCAGTAAGCGTAAATCCGTCGAGCACCGTATTGGTATCAATTGTGCTGCCTGGTGCAGCTACAATAGTCATCACATGATAACTGTTATCGGTGCTATCTGTTGCTGATCCGATATTTCCGGATAGTGTAGTGACGTTTGTAGCAGGTACCCTGGCGCTCAAAAGCGTTTCGGTACCGGCAAATCCGCCATATACTTTTATGTTATTTCTCAGTATTCTGAAAGAACTGTCACGCCTGCTGCCTGCAGTAGGAAAATAAGTTCCTTTCTTCACCCAGATTTCTATGGGGCAGGAAACGCTATGAGCCGCGGTTAAGGCCTCTGTAAGCGTTTTCTTGGCAGTAGCCCAGGTCTTACCTGATCCTGATGCAGCGATACTGCTGTCCACAAAAATGACAGAAGGGATAACTGTCATGACCATCTTATTGGAGGTGTCCTTTACATTGCAATTTGTATTGGTGAGTACCACCCACACAGTGTCCTTATCATTCAGGGTAGTGCTGCTGTAAGCAGAAGACGTACTAACAGGTGTTCCGTTCTTATACCATTGATAGGTTGGCGCTGTGCCTGCACCTGTGATGGTGGCCGGGAAACTCACCGAAGCGCCTTCGCAGACTACATTTCCCGGAGTAGCGGCTATCGTAATGTCGGTTGCAGCTGTTACATTCATTACCAAACTGCCACTGCCTGTAGCAATACATTCACTGCCGGAGACCGTACAGCTGATCGTATCGCCATTACTGATGCTGGAAGACGAATAGGTGGCGCTGCTGCCTACTATGGTACCATTTTTTTTCCACTGGTAAGTAGGAGCAAGACCCGCGTTAATAGTGAGTACTGAAAAAGAAACAGGGCTTCCGCAAACGGCAGTGGCCGGACTGGCAGACACTTTTACGCGCAATACCGGGTCTTTATCACCAAAAGCGGTATCGGCCAAATGGCGGACAATATTTTTCATCAGCTTTTGAGCTGCGGGGTAACTGGGAGAAGTTAACACCCAATCCTGGTCTGTAGTGAAAATTAATCTTCCATAACTTGGGTTGGGCGGCCGAAACATCCAGCCCACAGCGCGCCAGGAATTTGACACAAGGAAAGCCATAACATCGCACGATGTAGTTCCTGTAGTGCCATACCAATAATAGGGTAAAGCAGTGGCGGTATCATTCTTGTAACTTAAAGAGCCAATAACTTCAGGTTTTAAGTCTCCTGTTTCATCACCTGTCCAGTTAAAAGTTCCCCCCAAATTAGTAACAATATCACTGCAGGCTACATTTCCCGGAAAGGTTGTCTGGTATTCTGCCTGGATATAAACAGACTTGCCCGTTTTCAGGAACTGTTCAATGGTGTTTTGTTGGGTAGCGGTTAGTGCCCCAGTCATACCATAACTCACAATAAGAATGTCAGTTGTATCAAAAAAGTCAGTATTGTTCAGCATGCTGACCGGAACGATTATGGCAGTATGTCCAAGACCCGCAGCGATACTTTGCCAATAGGTATCCATAGCATAGGAACCGCCATAAGTAACTTTAACTTTTAATGCATATGTGTTAAGCTGAAGGCAACAGAGAATAAAGAAAAGGGTAACAAATTTTTTCATAGGGTAGGCAAAATTGTCAGCGAAAATAAAAAAGAATGTTATGGAATATAAAATTTTATATAAGTATATTGAAGTGATATAATTAAGCTGTTGATAGCCAATTTATTTGAGTTTTTATTTCAAATGTCAAGCAGTGGCTGCCGGGGGAAAAATGCATTGAATAGAGTAAAACAAGGGTAGTAACAGCCTTGCTGCCTGCGATTAATTGATCTTTAACCAGCCGGTAATGCTCAATCGCGGTTTGTTGGTGAGCAAGACTTCGTGTTCCAGCTCGCTGCTTTTAAAGAAAACACTTTTGCCATTTTCCGGGCTTATATTTTGTATTTGTTTTCCGGCAGGATAAATACATAACTCTCCTCCATCCCCTTGCATCCAATCCTCATTCAGATACATGATCATGGAATATTGGCGGCTTTCATTATTGCGAAACTGGTCCAGGTGTTTTTTATAAAAACTTCCTTTCTCGTAAAGGGCATAGTGAAATTCGTAACCCGTGATGCCGGTATAACAAGTACTGTTCAGATGAAGTACAAATGCATCCATCAGGTCAAAAAAGTCGTTTTCTACCGTATCGTTATGCGCGCGGTCCAGCCAGTAGATCACATCTGTACGCACCGATTTGTGCACATCGGTCAGGATGTCGTTTCCGATGCCGGCAGTGCGTAGTTTTTGTTGGTCGTAAAGATGAAGCAGGTTCGCTTTTAATCTTGTAGCAAGAGTGGTACTGAGAAAATTGTGGGTAACGCCGACTGTATCAGCTATAAAGCTGTCGATAAGGGTATTGAAGATGTGTTCCAGGATATGGAGTATGAAGCAATTGGCAGAATTGCCCCTTACCGGGTAAAGCTACTGAATTGCGGCTTAGAAATAAATTATATTCCTATGTGCGCATGGTCAGCAGCCCTGGCATTCATTTGCATACATAAAAAAACGCCGCTCTGTGCAGAGCGGCGTTTTTACTATACTTAAAGCTTTATTGACTATTCAGCAATCGCTTTTTTACCAGCTTTGGCAACTACTTCGGTCTCTACGTTACGTGGAGCCTGAGAGTAGTGGCTGAACTCCATTGTAGAAGATGCACGGCCTGAAGACAGGGAACGCAACTGCGTTACGTATCCGAACATTTCGCTCAATGGAACTTTTGCTTTGATCACCTGCAGGTTGTTGCGGCTGTCCATACCTTCCAGCATCGCGCGGCGGCGGTTCAGGTCACCGGTTACATCACCCATGTATTGGTCTGGTGTCAGTACTTCGATCTTCATGATCGGCTCCAGCAA
>DATJDO010000424.1:0-3927 GCA_035497375.1 Chitinophagaceae bacterium
CAAACTGGAGGAAGAACTGGTGGTGCGGCCTACGAGTGAAGCGATCATCTGGAGCACCTATAAAACCTGGATACAGTCTTACCGCGATCTTCCCCTGCTGATCAACCAATGGGCCAACGTGGTACGCTGGGAAATGCGTACACGACTGTTCCTGCGTACGGCGGAATTCCTGTGGCAGGAAGGACATACGGCTCATGCCTCGAAAGCAGAAGCCATTGAAGAGACGAAAAAAATGATCGAGGTCTATGCACAGTTTGCAGAAGAGTATATGGCTCTGCCTGTTTTGCGCGGTGTAAAGTCAGCCAACGAGCGTTTTGCCGGTGCCGAAGATACTTATTGTATCGAGGCGCTGATGCAGGATGGCAAAGCCCTGCAGGCCGGCACCTCACACTTCCTGGGCCAGAACTTTGCAAAGGCTTTTGATGTGAAGTTTTCTGACAAGAACAACCAACTGGAATATGTCTGGGCCACCAGCTGGGGCGTATCTACCCGCCTGATCGGCGCCCTGGTGATGGCTCATAGCGATGACGAAGGCCTGGTACTGCCACCAAAACTGGCACCGCTGCAAGTCGTGATTGTTCCGATCTATAACAAAGACGAATCTGTACGCCAGCGACTGGACGAAACTGCGGATAGCATCATGAAAGAATTGCGCAGCAAAGGCATCCGGGTAAAATATGACAACGATGACAGTACCCGCCCGGGATGGAAGT
The DNA here is from genome assembly GCA_035497375.1 of Chitinophagaceae bacterium. GTDB lineage: Bacteria > Bacteroidota > Bacteroidia > Chitinophagales > Chitinophagaceae > Rurimicrobium. The sequence continues at coordinate 714 of DATJDO010000424.1, forward strand.
TTGCTGAGCATGAACTGCGCGGCGTGCCTGTACGGGTTGCACTGGGTCCCCGCGACCTGGAGCAGAACCTGGTAGAAGTAGCGCGCAGGGATACTAAAGAAAAACAAAGCCTGCCGCTGGACGGCCTGTCCGCACATATCGAAAACCTGCTGACCGACATCCAGCAAAACCTCTACAACCGCGCCTTACAATTCCGCGAAGAGAAAAGCAGCAAAGCCGATACCTGGGATGAGTTTGTGCAATTGCTGGATGAAAAAACAGGTTTTGTGTATGCTCACTGGGATGGCACACCGGAGACGGAAGAGAAGATCAAAGAACTGACCAAAGCGACCATCCGCTGCATCCCACTGGACAACCCGCAGGAAGAAGGTACATGCATCCTGACGGGCAATCCGTCCAAAGAAAGGGTAGTATTTGCAAGGGCATATTAATAATGCATTTTGATATAAATGACCGTCGGTAGTCCGGCGGTCATTTTCTTTATTATAGGGTAAAAACAGGCTTGGAGTTTTTGTTTAGCATTGTTCTATAGGAGCAATTTCAACGAAAACTAAATGATACAACCTCATCCCGCTGTGCGGACTTCCCCTGGAAGGGGAAGCCCCTTATAGGGGAGCGGTGACGAGATTAATTTTCACCGTCACATTTCTTATGCTTTGAAAGGCATACAGGCTGTTTTATGAATATTGCCGAATCTCTTTTCCAGAGGGAAAAACCATAAAACAGGAACAATACTTCGTCCGCAGGACAGAGAAGCATAGCAATGCCTTGCCTGGGAATACCTCAATGAGTTATTTTATAAATCTCATACCCGCTTACGGTCGTACTGTCCACCAGTTGCAGGAAGGAGCGGTCGCAGGGGAACAGGTCGGGCTGGCTTTTGTCGTAGAAATAATAATCGATACGGTATTTCCAGATTTCCGAAAGGACCAGGTCTTTGGGCGCATCCATTTGCTCAATTCCATACAGCTGCATCCGGATCAGGTAGGATTGAATGAACGTGGATGGGTTACTGCTGTTGGTGCAGTAGCTCCCTTTCAGGTGTAGCTTATCCAGTTCTTTTGCATTGGCGACTACCTTATTGCCGTAGGCAGGGGTCATAATCAGTTCATAGACCGGGTGGATCGCAAAAGACAAAGCAAACAGGCCCAGGATCAGGCTACGGCCAGCCTTATTCCTGATCTGCGGGAAAACATATTGTTGTAGTAGTGTGATACCGAAGGCAAAGCAGAAAATACAGATCAGCAACAGGAAACGGTATTCCATCACGATGAAGAAATACCCCAGGGGCATGATGAGAAACATCCAGGCGCTGACCGTCAGCAGTGCAGAAGGCAACTTTGTGGTGAAAAGCCGGAATACAGTATAGGCATAAATGAAGGGGACGAAAGGGGAGAAGTCGCCCAGGAACTGCACGAAATTTTTCACACTCCTGATGACGAGGAATGCTTGCCGGGCCGCCAGGAAAACTGATTCCCAGAAATGCCGGTAAGGGCCTTGCACACACATCGGTTCTTCCCAGTAATTGTAGCTGGATACAGATGCAGGGGGAAGGAACACCTCCATGCCTTCCTTTAGTTCCCGGTGTCCGAGCAGGAACCAACTGGCATTGATCTTTCCGGTATAGTTCAGCATAGGCGTGCCATACTTTTGCGCTACGCAGTACACCCAGGGGGCAATGCAGGCCAACGCAACAAAAGTGCCCGATAAGGTATGTCCGAAAAAGCCGCGGTAGTCCTTCTGCTCTTTGCCGTACAGGAAAAAACTGGCATTGACCACCCAAAAATGCAGCAGCATAAAGTACAGCGAATAGAACTTGGCATAGAAGGCAATGGCGATCAGCAACCCACACAGTGCCGGGTACAACATATTTTGCCGGTACCGTGGGGCTAATACCAGGATGCAATACAGCAACACAAAAGGCAGTTGTATCATATCTCCGGTCAATTGCTGGTAGCAGGCATAGAGCAGGAAGGGCACCAGGCCTGCTGTGACCAGCAGGTGGTACTTTTTGTGCAGTTGAAACCGTGTGCAGAGTGCGCTGATCAGGAACAGGGTCAGGCACCCCATACCGATAAGGATGTATTTATACAGGAAAATACCTTCGATACCCGTCCAGGCGAAAGCGGCGCCGAGGATACTGCCCAGCGGGCTCCAATAGGCATTCAGCGCATTGTGAAAATCTCCCTGTGCGTAGTATTCGCCAATGCGCAGGTAACTGGCATCGTCTGGGGTGATCACATGTTTCAGGTAGGGGAACAGGACTGCATTGCAGAGCAAAAACAAGGGGATGGCCAGCAGGGAGCGGAAGCTGAATTTCTGTTCGGTACCCAAAGGAAATATGTTTTTTTAAATGATTCGGGCAAGTTACTCCAAATCAGGTTCTCCGGTACTGTTTTCTGTATAGCGCTTTGTCCAGTCGGCATAGAGCGCCTCCCTTCGTGCTTCGGGCAGTTTGTTGGCTCCATCATACATCCCTTTTTGCTGCCGCTGGCGCAGGGCTTCATACAGGCTGACGGCACAGGCTACGGAGACATTGAGCGAACGGATCATACCCATTTGCGGGATAATGAAATTGCCGTCACAATGCTGCAGCAGTTCCGCACTGAGTCCCCCTCTTTCCCGTCCGAAAATCAGTGCCACCGGTTCTGTCAGCTCCAGTTCGTATAAAGATTTTGCCGTTGCGCCGAGATGGGTGGCCCATAGTTTTAGTCCTCTGCTTTTCAACGCTGTGACGCATTCCTGCACGGAAGTGTATTGGTGCAGGTTCATCCAGCGGTCAGCGCTGCCGGTACTTCTTTTTTTTCTGAATTCATGGATACCGATCAGGGTATTGATGGTATAAACATCCTGTACCCCTACGGAATCGGCCGTGCGCATGACGGCGCCGATATTGTGCGGGTCCTGTACATTCTCCATCACAATGACGAGGTCGGGTTGGCGCTTATCCAGTACCTCGTCTATTCTTTGTTTTCTTTCTGTGCGCATTTATTGAAATAGTAAAGTAAAGGCATCCTGTATTGAGGATGCCTTTATCATTGTATAAAATTTGTTGTGCTCTAGTGCTGGTAACGGTTGCCCCTGTAGTGATAAGGATCGCGCCCGCCTCTGAATCCGCGGTAATCAGAGCGGTATTGGTTTTTATAGTTACGACCTTTCGTCTTTGTCTTGACTCCTTTACGGTTATAATTTGTTGTAGAAGTCATAGGGGGAG
>DATJDO010000425.1:0-7259 GCA_035497375.1 Chitinophagaceae bacterium
CGCACCTGCTCTTCGTAGAGCTTGGTACGCATCATCATGGTCGCTTTTTCGCGGTTGGCCAGCTGGGTACGCTCCGTCTGGCAGGTGATCACAGTACCGGTAGGTACGTGGGTCAGGATTACTTTTGTTTCCACCTTGTTCACGTTCTGTCCACCCGCACCACCGCTTCGGGCTGTTTCCATTTTCAGATCGCTTTCCCGGAGTTCAAAATCTATTTCTTCTGCTTCCGGCATTACCACCACTGTGGCGGCAGAGGTATGCAGCCTTCCGCTGGCCTCTGTTGCCGGTACGCGCTGTACCCGGTGCACGCCGCTTTCAAACTTCAGGGTACCATACACGTCTTCGCCCTGCACTTCGAGTTGCACCTCTTTGTAGCCTCCGACAGTTCCTTCTGTTTCGCTGATCAGGTTTACCTTCCAGCCTTTGCGTTCGCAATAGCGGAGGTACAGACGCATCAGGTCTCCGGCAAAAATACTCGCCTCGTCGCCACCGGTTCCGGCGCGCACTTCCAGCACGGCATTTTTTTCATCCTGCGGATCTTTCGGAATCAGCAACTGCTTGATCTCCGCTTCCAGTATTTCCAGTTGTTCGGTTTGTTCCTCCAACTCAACCTTTGCCATATCGCGCAGTTCCGCATCGCTTTCCGTTTCCAGCACTTCTTTGCCGAATGCGATACCATCCAGGCAGGCCCGGTATTTGCGGTAAGGTTCTATGATCTTCTCCAGCTTATGGTATTCCTTGCTTACGGTCATAAACCTTTTATTGTCGCCCACAACTTCAGGGTTGGTCAGCGCAATGCCCAGGTCGTCGAACCGTGCTTTAATGGCTTCTAATTTTTCTATAATGGCACTCATATTTCCTCTTTACAATATTTCCCGGATCAAAAGGTGGGCAAAGGTAATTTTTTTCATGCAGGTTTATGAATGATTTTTCTGAATATTAGGTAGCGCAAGATAAAAGACAGCAGGGCATTTTGCCAATTCTTCAGCGGAAAGGAAAACGTGCATAATATTTCTGTCAAAAAAACTCAGTAAATTTTGAATTGTCCCCGCGAAAAATAATATTTGTACACCACCACCTTATTGAACATAAGATTATTCACCCCTCTAACAAACATTTTATGAGAAATCTACTGATCGGATTGATTTTAGGCATTGGTTTTGCCGCCCTGCTTGGCTACCTCAAATATCCTGAATTGAAAAAAGCGATTTATGACGAAGCATTTGCCCTGGGTAAAACAGAAGGCACGAAAACAGGAAAAGCCGAAGGCATTACAGAAGGCCTGGCGCAAGGCGTAGCCCAGCAGGAACTGAAAGAAAAAGCTGCACGTGACAGTATGGCTGTGGTCATTGCACAAAAAGAAGCGCAAAAAGCGGCTAGGAAAGCTCCTGTTGAACCCAGGCCGGCCATACAAAACTGGCGTGTACTGGGAGGTAATATCGCAGAACCGATACTGGACAGCGATTCTGCCCGTTAGTTTATCATAGTACTCTATCAAAAAAACCGAAGCAGAGACGCTTCGGTTTTTTATTTGCAAATGAGACAAGAAGCATTTGCAATGGTTTTTGGTTTCATTCTAATTTTAATCATCAGATACTGATATCACCCTCACGACTGTCATCCATCCTTTTGCCGGCAATAGCGGCAAGGATAATCTTGAAGCCGGATACAATTTTGCCATGCTGCGTATCCATATAATGAATATCTGAAGGCTGTACTTTAATGATGCGTATAGAGGGATCTTCTTTTCCTGCTGTAAACCAGGCCTTTGCAATAGGAGTCCAAAGGCGGTTGACAATAGACTGATCCTGCAGCACCGCCGCCTTTCCTTTGACAAACAGGTAAGCATTATTGCTGTTGTCTCCATACAAAAGCTCCACTTTATCGTCTGCGCTGATCTGTTGGGCAACGTTGCTGTCGTCCTTGCACAGGAACCAGAAATTGCCTTTAGCATCTGTCTCCAGGGTAGACATGGGCCGTGTATCGATTTCCGAATCGGGCATACGCGTAATAAAAAAACAAACTTTGTTTTCCGCTAACTGTTTTAGCTTTTCGACCCCTTCTTCGCGGTTCAGGTCTTTAATTTCACTCATAGTAATTGGTTTGGTTTTTACACTACAACGCAAAAGTAAACCGCAACACCGGCTGAAATTTACAGGTTTGCCCGGCCCTTGTTATATAATTACGATCTGGCAAAGAGTGTATAAGCGGGTCAGGTAAGTAAAAATCCGGATTACACCTTAACTTTGCCGGAATATGTTTAATGGAAAAAAGGTAATTGTTGTCTTACCTGCCTATAAAGCTGCCCGCACTCTTGAGCGCACTTATAAAGAAATACCTTTTGAAATAGTAGACGATGTGGTTCTTGTCGACGACCATAGTCCCGACGACACCGTAACCGAAGCTAAACGCCTGGGAATAAGACACATCGTGACACATGAGACCAACAAAGGCTACGGCGGGAATCAGAAAAGCTGCTATAGGAAAGCACTGGAACTCGGAGGAGACATTGTGATCATGTTGCACCCCGACTACCAGTATACCCCTATGCTCATCCACGCGATGACCTCTATCATCGGCAATGAAGTGTATCCTGTAGTATTCGGATCCCGGATACTGGGCAAAGGGGCGCTGAAAGGAGGCATGCCTATGTATAAATATATTGCCAACCGTTTCCTCACGCTTTTCCAGAATATTATGCTGGGACAAAAGCTGAGTGAATACCATACCGGCTATCGCGCTTTCAGTTCGGAAGTAATCCGTTCCATAGACTTTACCCACAACAGCGATGATTTTGTCTTTGACAATGAGATGATCTCGCAGATCTTTATGAATGGATACGAGATTGCAGAGGTAACCTGCCCGACGAAGTACTTCGACGAAGCATCCAGCATTAACTTTAAACGCAGCGCACAATATGGCATGGGCGTACTGCGCGTTTCCTTTACCCATTTCTTTCACAAAAGCGGTTTCATCAAAAACAAACTGTACCATAAACAACAAGCCTAAACTTTGACCTTCGACGATTTTGAACTGGAATATGACCTGCTGGACGGGATCGATGCTATGGGCTACAGTAAAGCAACTCCTATCCAGGAGCAGGCGATACCGCGCATACTGAATCATGAAGACCTGATTGCCTGTGCGCAGACCGGAACAGGCAAAACGGCAGCTTTCGTATTGCCTATACTGAATAAAATCATTACCACGGCCACGAAGCATATCAATACGCTTGTGCTGGTACCGACAAGAGAACTGGCCCAGCAGATCGATCAGCAGATCGACGCTATGGCTTATTATATTGACGTTAGCTCTGTAGCCGTATATGGTGGCAGCGACGGTATTACCTGGGAACAGCAAAAACGGGCACTTAAAAAAGGCGCCGACATTGTCATTGCAACTCCGGGCAGACTGATCGCCCTGTTAAATATGGGTGCCGTCGACTTCAGTCAGCTGCAACATCTGGTACTGGACGAAGCAGATCGTATGCTGGATATGGGATTTTCCGAAGACATCGAACGTATCGTATCAGAACTGCCCAAAGAAAGGCAGACGCTTCTGTTTTCCGCCACCATGCCTCCAAAGATCAGGACTTTGGCCGGAAAAATTCTGAACAATCCCCATCAGGTCAACATCGCGATTTCCAAACCTGCAGAAGGAATTGTACAACAGGTATTCCTGGCACACGACCAGCAAAAGGATGCGCTCCTGAAGGGCATCTTAAAAAGCGGGCAGTATAAAAGCATTATCATTTTTGCGGGAACGAAGGAAAAGGTAAAAACTGTCTTTTCCATGCTGCAAAAATCGAAGATAGAGGCCAAGCCATTCCACTCCGACCTGAAACAGGAAGAGCGGGAGCAGATCATGCAACAATTCAAAAACGGCCGCATCTCTGTAATTGTAGGCACAGATGTGCTGTCCAGAGGGATTGACGTTACCGGCATCGACCTTGTACTCAACTATGACGTACCACCCGATCCGGAAGATTATATCCATCGCATCGGCAGGACAGCACGGGCCGAAACAACCGGTACTGCCATCACCTTTGTCAATGAAAAAGACATGTACCGCTTGCTGAACATCCAGAAAATGATTGAAAGGGAACTACCCAGATTGCCCTTACCGGACGCATTAGGCGAAGGCCCTGCCTATAACCCACTGGCACGCAAAACATTTGACAAACGCAAGGGAGGGAAAAAACCAGCTCCACGCAATAAACGGTCATGAACAACATCAGCATCGCAGACCTGGATCAATGGAAAGCCGAAGGCAGACCTTTTGTCCTGATTGATGTACGCGAACCATTCGAACATGAACAATTCAATATAGGCGGCGCAAACATTCCCCTGGCTTCGCTGGCGGCCGGCACAGGAAACATACCTACCGATCAGGTTATCGTGCTTTATTGCGCCAAAGGCATCAGGAGCCTGATCGGCATGCAGAAGCTTGCAGCTAAGGGCTATACACAATTGTACCATCTCAGCGGAGGGGTCAACCTGCTGTACCTATCCTGAATACCGGCCACCCTAGCCTTCATCAGGCCATCGGTATGGTCAGGATAAAGGTCGTGCCTTCGCCGGTAACAGACTCAAAGCGGATACTTCCACCCCATAGCTCAATAATCTTTTTCGTCATAGCAAGCCCAAGTCCGGTACCTGAAGATTTGGTGGTGAAATAAGGGTCAAAAATCTTGTCCTTTACCTCATCCGGTATACCCGCTCCGTTGTCCTTTACCCGCACCAGCGCTTCCTTACCTTCTTCATAAGAAACCTTTATATCTACAAGGCCGTCCCGCAGGTCTGTAGGTATAGACTCTACTGCGTTCTGCACGATATTGGTAAATATGCGCAGCATCTGGCTTTTATCTGCAGATACTTCTACCGGAGTATCCGGGAAGGTATAGGTGACGGTAAGATTCTTATTACCCGAGAACAACAGGATAACCCGCTCCAGCATACCTTTCAGTTCAATACGTTCTGTTTTATTCTCCGGCATCTTAGCAAAGTTGGAAAACTCGGAAGCGATATAATTGAGGTTGTCGATCTGCTCAATAATGGAACTCGATACGCGCTTGGTCAGGTTGATAATATCGGGGTGATTGGAATTGATGGCCTGCTGCAGGTATTGGATGTTCAGCTTCATCGGTGTCAATGGATTCTTGATCTCGTGGGCCACCTGTTGCGCCATTTCACGCCAGGCATTTTGCCTTTCATCCAGCACCAACGATCGTGCATTTTTCTCCACGGTAGCCACCATCTTGTTATATTCGTCAATGAGCAGGCCGATCTCATCCTTATAGGGCCAGTGGATCAGCGTATTATTAGTAAGGCTAACATTTTTCAAGCTGTCGGCCACCATCCTCAACGACTTTGTCAACGTATTGATAAAGAGGAACGTAATGATACAGGAGATCAACAGCAGAATGGTATAAATATTCACCAGTGTTGTGATCAGGGATACGATCTGGGTATCCAGTCTCTGCTTGATATAAAAAGACGGGATATTCAGGTATCCGATCAGTTTATTCTCGTGAATGACCGGAGCGTAACTTGCGGTATACTCCAGCGAACCTACTTTCTCCGGTTGTATAAAGCTGGACAGCTTCTTTTTCCTCATGATCTGGAACGCTGAAGGCGACATTACATTATCCAGCACTTTGGATTCGTAAATATTATCCTGGGTCGTGAAGGCCAGCTTACCCATAGAGTCAAAAATATTGATATCCATTTTCTGCTGCTGAGACAGGTTGGTCAGGAAGAATACAAAGCCGCTGCTGGTGATCTCTTCATTGGCTGTCTGGTAATGGCTATAAACATCTTCATGCTGGAGGTAATCGGCAACAGCATCACTCGTATTGGCAATATTCTGCTGGATCATATCCAGGCTGGACACATGGTAGCGGTTCGTCAGGAAAATGATGGTGGACAGACCGATGATAAAAAAGGATACGGCTGTAAACCCGAGTGCAAAATATTTAACCCTTACGCTGATACTGATGTTGTAGATAGCGGTAATTCTCTTTCCTGTCATCCAGGCTGCGACCAGTAAGACGATCCAGTTTTCGATAGCAGCAATGAACAGGGAAATACCAAATAGGAAAGAAAAGATCGTAATGATACCTACCAGTACATCATTTTTATACACCACCACATATACCTGGTTTTCAGCGGTCTTGTAGTATAACAGTGAAATATCTCCTCTCTGGGTGTAAGAAATAAGGTCGGGGGTTGTATGAATGGAATAATCAAAATTGTAGTTACCATATTGGTTGAGGAGCTTGCCTTTACTGTACAAGGCATAGTTGTACTGGGCTTCGGATTTGTATTCGGTTTCGCTTCCGTTTTTGATCAGGTTCGGGTAAAGCGATTGCGAAATATTTTGCTTGATCCTGAAATCGATTCCCATATAACCCAGCAATTCCCTGGTGGCTGTTTTGCGAACGGGTACCAATACCAGGTAAGCCCCTCTTTCGCTGTAGTCAATATTAAAGAACAGGAAAGGGTTCAACGTTGGCAAACTCCTGCTTCTCTGTGCAAGAAGCGTATCCAGCGGCATTCTCTGGTTGGTGATGATCGGACTACCATCTGCTTTGTACAGGAATATATCCTCTGCATATTTGGTAAAGTATAGTTCTGAATTATGTACTTTAAAGTGTTTGTACACATCCTGGATAGACAAGGTATCCCCTTCCTCAAGCCAATGCTGCAGCTGCAGGTCTTCCTGTATGTTTTTATCTATTTTTTCAAACCGGAGTTCCAGCTCTATATCCTGTTTACGCGATAATTTTTCTGCAAAAGCAACACGGCTGACATTCTTTTCCTTATCGTCGATATAGAACTTAAAGTAAAGAGCAAACAGCGTCGAGAAATAGACACTGATAAAGATCATGGAGAAAAGACCGGATTTGGCAAAAATATCCTTGATATTTTTCACATCGATCAGTCTGATGTATACCACAGCCCACAGGATAGCTACAATATCCAGCCTGGTTTGCATATTGTTTGCCGGGAACCAGGGCTTGTCTCCGTGTACAAAATAACGATGGAGGCAAAGCATGACGATAAGCGAGACAGCGATCGTTACATACTTTTCTACTTTGCTCTTCACCAGCCGCTCAAAGAATATATTGGCTATATTCAGAGACAGCAGTGTGATCCGTGCAATCAATGCGATAATGATCAGGGCAAGAAAAGTAAACTTGTCTGTAGCATTGAAGGTATTCGTATCGAAAGATATATCCGAATCAAAAACAATGGCCT
>DATJDO010000426.1:0-5813 GCA_035497375.1 Chitinophagaceae bacterium
GTACTGATCTTATACCGTTTCCGTGGGCGCTGGCAACTCAGTGCGGCAAGCGCATTATACTCCGACGGTCCTGCCTACCGGCCGCTTACAACCGCTTTCGGCTACCTGGGTCAACGTCTTTCGGCCTGTAAAGAAGTATTGGTATTGGGTGCAGGACTGGGCAGTGCTGCTGCTATCTTGCATCAGCGCAAAGTACAGCCACAGCGTATTACCCTGCTGGATATTGATCCCCAGGTGATCGCCTGGGGCAAACAAACCCTGGAGACCATACCCGGAACCTGCTATGAATGGATATGTGCGGATGTACAGGCTTTTGCAGCCCAACAAGGGCAACATTACGATCTGCTGATTGTCGACGTATTCCAGGACCGCATTGTGCCGGCATTTGTGACCACATCCGCCTTCCTGCAGCAATGCAAGCGCCTGCTGCAGCCTTCAACAGGGATCATGGTCCTGAATTATATCATCAACAACGAGCAGGCCTGGGAAGCAAGCCTGCTTCAGTTACGCGCTGTCTTCACTGTTGAGCACATGATCAAGATTGGCATCAACCGTATATTGATCCTTAAAAGTAACGCCTGATCAGGCGCAGCGTGTGGGTGCGCTTGCGCAGCATACGGCTGACGATTCCTTCCTGGTCTATCTTGTCAATGACCACACAACCGGCTGTCTCTGTAGCATGGATAATGGTCTGCTCGTTCAGCAGGATACCCACATGGTTGATCCGGTCTTCTGCATTGGCAAAAAAAGCCAGGTCGCCACAGCGGGCTTCCTGTAGGAAAGTAATGGCCTGGCCCTGTACTGCTTGTTGCGACGCATCCCTGTGGATCTGTACGCCACTCAGGCGCAACACGAGCTGACTGAGGCCGGAGCAGTCGATACCCTGCAGGCTGCGGCCACCCCATTGGTAAGGAGCATAGCGGAATGAACGGGCCAGTGCTTCTATATGTTTGCCATCGGGAACCAGCTCAGCCATGAGGTGTTTTTTTCCTTTAAAACTTGCTTTCTGATCTCCCAGAAGCACCGTACCGGGCTTCAATACGGCCCCGGCGGGCAGCAATAGTTCCCCTTCTGCACCGACCAGCCTGCTGTGGTGTCCGGCTACGATGAATTTAGCCCCTTTCTGAAATTCTTTTTTGCCGACCCGCTGCAACTGGCCCAGCAGGCACCAGCCTTCGTAGTCGTCGGCAAAGCTGCGCACCAGGGCCCAGTAGTCGTCTTTCACCTGCAGGATTTCGGCACGCTCACCAAACAGCAGCTGGCTTACCTGCTCTGAACGGTGGGCTGCTTCTTTGCGCATCGAAGATACGCTGACGGCACAGGTGGCATACGACAAGATCATATAGGGTAAAAGTTGTATCACAATATTAGAACATTGGCTTTGTTCTGCAAAAACAAGGTATCCCCATTTGTCCGCCTGGTGTTAGTATTATTTTTGGTCTTATTTTGCAGACCAGTATGCAATTATCCATCGACTTGCTGGAAGGGTTTTCACCTGACCTGAAAACAGAAAACGGCCTGCGCCTGGTCCGTGATGTAGTACGCAGGAAGTGGATACAGCTCACACCTGAAGAGTATGTGCGGCAGGCCTTGTTGCATTACTTTATACACCGCATGCACTACCCCGCCGCATTGATCGCGGTAGAAAAACAGATCAGGTACGGCAGCCTGAACAAACGGTATGATATTGTAGTGTATAACCGTGAGCACCAGCCCTGGCTGTTGGCAGAATGCAAAGCCCCCGGAATACCGTTGCAACAAAATACGCTGCACCAGTTGTTGCAATATCACAGCAGTATACCCTGCCCCTATTGGTTACTCAGCAATGGGGTCGAAAGCTGCTGTGCCGATGCCGGAGATATACACCACATAAGCTGGATGGATACCTTACCTGCTTTCGTCATGTAAGGAACAATAAGCGAGCACCTCTTTTATGCAATGGAAAACAGGTAAGCCTTTTGCAAGCATTATATCCCTTTCCCTGTTCGCACCCGGGCTTTCGGCCAACAGCAACAGCCCCTCGCACGCGTTGATGACGGCTAGTGAAATATCCATAATACCCTGGTAACGATCTCCTATGCAAGCCTGCTCCAGTACCGGCAAAGCTGCATTCATACCAATGACCGGGATATGACCCAGCTCCAGCAGGCGCGCTGCTGCTTCATTCATACGGTCCAGGTTCAATTGCCGCTGCTCTGCAGTAGCCGCAGAATAGGGGCCGGCGACTCCGATAATCATTGTTTCTCCTTTTTGCTTAGTTGTTGCAGGACTCTTTTTGCTTTGCTTTTGTAGGCCGCGCTGACTTCCTGGTGCTCCAGCGCATCTTCAATAATATGGCGCAGTTCGTTCCGGATTTCGGGATAGCGCGACGAAAGGTCAGCCAGGATACCCATGGAGAAACAACGTACGGCAATGGCTTCCTTGGGGTCAGCCAAAGATTCAAAGCACAGGTTCATCACGGCTTCTTCCTGTGCTTCAGGTACCGGCATTTGTTGCAGCAGACGGGTGACGTTACGTTTTACAGCGATATGTACCCCTTCCTTATTGCAGTGCTCCAGCATCCGGTCCAGGTAAGGTTGTACCAGGTCCGGGTGGCGGTCGGCACACATGCTGAGTACCCAGGCACTGCGCTGCACCACGCGGTGCTCATCATACAGGAACAATTGCATCAGTTCGCCGAATCGCTTTTTGTCACTGCCGATCCAGTCCGCTATCAACACGGCATTGGGGCGGGTATGGTCGCTCAGTATCTGTTCGCGGAGGTCCATCACTAGTGTAAGGTAAATAAGGTGTACAATCCGAAGCCAAACAGGATAAACAGTATAAATATGAAGTTGACGACAAACAGCAGACTGCTTTTCAAGGCCGACACAAACCCATGGTCATTATAGAGCTTGTAATGCGCACGGTAGAAATAAAAGATCCACCAGCCAATCATACCCAGGCTCAGCAGGGAAGCCGACTGTTCGAAAAAATCGCGGGGGCAGATGGAAGCCAGGCTCGTCAGCGCGGAAGACAGGATGAAGGAAAGGAGCAAAAAAGAAAAATAATGCAGGGTAAAGATCGCATGGTCAAAGAACATCCAACGCTTTTTGCTTTGCATCACCCAGAGCGCCAGGGCAAACAAAGGCATGTAGAGAAAAAGGGCCTTAGGCAGGTTGTGCATAAAGGACTCACGGAACTTTTTGCCTATTTCTTCGTCGGAGTAATGGTGATAGGTTTCCATCACGCGTATGGCCATCCAGCGTTGTATGCCATTATAGCGCTCCTGTGGGGGTAACAAGGCCTGCATAGAATCCATCTGGGCTACGGAAGTGTAATCGTTGGGGCGATGGAAGACCAGTTTCCCTTCGGCATTCGTACCGGTACTCAACCACATAAATCCGGTCCGGAAGTCCGGTCGGGCCTGATGGCCCGCAGTATCCTCCTGGTGGCCGGCGCTGACCTTTTCCACCCTGATGGATTTATAGGTATTGAACTTCGGGAACAAAGGCACCAGAAAAAAGCACACAAAACTGACAAAGATATAGAGCCTTACCGGTGGTACGTAGGCCGCTCTTCTCCCGGCCAGGTATTCGCGCGTCAGGAAAGCGGGCCGGAACAGCAGGTACTTCATGGTCTTCCAGAAACCGCTGTCGTAGTGGGTCAGGTCTTCAAAAAAATGACGCAGCAGGTGGCTGAAGCTCTGCCGTGTTTCTGTATTCTCCTGACCGCAATGGGAACAAAAGCGTTCGGCGACGAGCGTATCGCAATTCTGACAGGTTTTATCTTTCCGTAAATGATGTTTACTCATACAGTATCGGTCGCTCAAAACTAAACAAAAAGCGAAGCCTGTGAAATAAATTCTTCGTTATATTGCTTTATTCCTGAAGCGACAATCTGTTTGAGTTCGCGGAACTTGCAGTCAGGCACAATGTGCCGAGCCTATACAGGCCATGTCGTCTCTTTCTTTTTTGCTTTCTAGCTTAGCCAGAAAGGAAGCGTGGTGCAATTGACTATTCATGAATACCTCATTATTAGTCATCAACCCCTTGATACACTACCCTTTCTCCATATCCACACCTTTAGCCCAAAACTCTATTTTTTGTCCTTCGTAAAATTCTAAATAAAAATATCCCATATTATCTTCTGAGATTTCGATTAAATGCTCCTTAGATTCTGCTCTACCTCTGTATAAATTATCAAGGGTTAATCCCTTAGCATTTTGAATATTAAAAAAATCGAACTGCACAATTTTGACATCTGTAAATTTCAACAATAGAAAGGAACTATCACTTATGCACCGTAACCGAAACAACAACACACCGTTTAGAAATATAATCTTATCACATTCATATTCATTATGAAGGTCATAATATTTTCCGTTGTATTCATACTGAACTAAATTCCTGAAAAGTTCTAAGGTGTGTGCGAGCATCATAGGCAATCATTATAATAATAAAGTTGTTTAATTCTATTTTACAGGGCGCAAATCTCTACCTGAGGATGGTTCTAAATATTGTTTTCGAAGATAATTTCTTATTATTCTTATACCTTGTTGCGTCATTGGGATAGCGACTTTAGAAGCACGGGTTATACTCTTTTGTACACCATTAACAAAATTCTTATTGTAAACCTGCATATGAGGCGTAGGAACATCTCCATGAGCCTTACCCACTAAGTCAAATCTTATTTGCTTACTAGATGTACCTAATGTAACAGAATTTCTTCCTAACTCATTACTAAGAGCTGCAGCTTGTTCTGTAACGGTAGCAGCTAATGGCTTAGGGGCAATATACGGCAATTCTTCTATTTGCGGTCTTACCGTAGATCTACCTGTTAGCGGATTTATGTTATTTGCTTTAGCGTATGGAATAGACATTACGGCGCCTGTCGCTCCCTGTGCAGAGCCTCTGCAGCCGGGTGTCGGCCACGCTGTCTCTTATCTAGCCTCGCGTTGAGCCAAGCACACGTGGCACCGCTGACTATTCACCAAATAACTGTACTTCAAAGCACTAACACAAGATAGAAATTTACTTTTTAATATCTGGCAGCCTACGATAAATTTCACCAACACGATTGTACCAACGCCCTCTAATGCGTGGGACGTATATTCAACACCTTTTATAACCGTTCTCCCGTCACTTGTTTTTGGCCGTACCTTAAATGACGCCAAACAGCAAAAAGAACAGTATCAGCATGATCGTCTTCTGGAAAATCCTCTCTCAACATAGTTTGAATTTTTCTTGCAACCTTAAAATCGTTAATTAAACCAAAACTATTAATAATCTCAGGCTTCAATAAGCCGTTCCAATCACCGCAATTTGTTACGGAACTAGTGCTATAATAATGTTTGTCTAACAAATCATAACCAATAAAATCATATCCTTCTAAAATACAATCGCAAGATTCATTCGGTTCTTTTACAACAGTAAGTAAATTATATCTTTTGATATTCTCGTCTATATTCTTTATCAAAAAATTAAATTCATCAAAAAAACCAGTGCCCATATTGTTCTCATAAATAGTATGATAAAAAGTAGTTTGTTTTTGAAAAAATGGATCTATTAAAGGTTCATTAAGATTGTGATCTAATGAAACTATTTCTTTAACATTAACAAAATTTCTCCATTTAACATATTCATTCCAAGATAATTCATCATATTCTTTGTCAAAAACGCTTCTTATTGTATACCAAAACACAAATTTCATATAACAAGTTATTTGATTTTTAAAACCCTATAGGTGTAAGTCCTCTAGTGTTAGGACTGGGGGCAAGATAAGATTTCTGGAGGTAGTTTCTAATTATTCTGATGTCCTGTTGATTCATTCGA
>DATJDO010000427.1:0-6501 GCA_035497375.1 Chitinophagaceae bacterium
CAAGCCTGGCAACCTGTTTTTTGCATACGACTATGAAAAAAACACAGGAGATGGATGGGCCTTTAACGTAGTGAACACGGCTGACTGGGTACCGGAAGTGCCTTTTTCAATACAAACAGTGAACGACTTTACGGCTGTGAACCCCTTCCGCGGGGCAAAGGCCATGATCCGTAAGCAAAAATTTCCTGCCAATATAGCCCTGCGCCATGTGTACAACAAACTGGACAGGCCTTCACGGAGGGCACAAAGAAATTATGAGCGCTACCTGGGTAAGATGGTTTCAAAAATGGTGCGCAAGCAGATACCGGATATCAGCATGCCGGAGTACTATCAAAGTAATTATTATGTCCGTACAGGCCCGACAATCGTGTTGTATGCAGATAGCCTTTATTATCAGCACCACGGCAATGAAGGCCAGGATAAAATCTGGCAGAACCATTTGATGAAACCCTATCTCTTCCTGGCAGAACGGTATTAATAAACCATCCACAGTATTTGCCCTGCCTGATGGACATCAATTCCCCAGTGGCATTGTTTAAATAAAAATAATATTAAAGATAAATAAAATGATTTATCTTTATGCTATGAAATTGAGGCAACGGTCGGACCCCGACCGGATTTTTCAGCAGCTTATGGATACATACGGCTACCTGTTCGGTGTCGTAGTCCTGCTTGCAGGCTTTGTGCTGATCGGCTACCTGATCACCCAGTAGGCTATACCCCTTGTCGCGCGCTGCATATTCTTCTTTGGGAAGGGGGTAAAAGCCGTTCTCAAACTCGTGTCTATACCTGTATCCACCAGCTATTTTGCGTAATCCCGGCGGCAATACTTTCTTTTCGCCGGGAAGCGGTTATTTTTGCAGCTTTAAAATCGACTATGAAAGTATTTATCGTTGGCGCATCCGGCCTTGTAGGTAGTAATTGTATGCAACACTTTACCCAACAGGGTTGGGAGGTAAAAGGCTCTTATTTTTCCTATGCTACCGAAGGCACTGTTTTTTACAATACGCTGGATCCGGAGCATGCTGATAACTATGACATTGCTGCCTGGCAGCCGGACATTATCGTTCATTGCGGCGCACTGACGCACGTGGATTACTGTGAAACCAATATTGAGGAAAGCTACCAGAAAACGGTTCAGAGTACCATCAATGTCATTGCACTGGCCAAAAACTGCAATGCCCGTCTGGTGTACCTGTCTACAGACTATGTGTTTGATGGTAAGGATGGCCCTTATACAGAAGATGCACCATTGAATCCGCTTAGTGTATATGCCCGTCACAAGCTGGAGGCAGAGCAATTATGCCTGGCCGAAGTGCCCGGTACACTGGTGCTGCGGGTGACCAATATCTATGGCAACGAAGAAAGGGGCAAAAACTTTGTATCGCGTATCGTGGCGCAATGTCGCGAAGGGCAGAAGCTGACCCTGAAATTACCCTATGACCAGTTTGCCTCCCCTACCAATGCGATGGACATCGCCCGGGCCATGTTCCTGCTGCTGCACGACAGCAAGTCAGGTATTTACCATATCGGCAGTACAGACTATATGAACCGCGTTGCCCTTGCACTTCGGGTGCTGCAGTATTTCCCTAATGCTGAGTATGACCTGATCCCACTCAGCACGGCCGAACTGAACCAACCCGCCGCCAGGCCCCTGCTGGGCGGATTTGTGACGGCAAAGTTCAGCAAGGAATACCCGGACTTCCTGTTCAGCAATGTGGATGATTTTTTGAAGGGGTAAATTTATCGAATTATTATACGAAAGTATCATAGCCCTGTTCAGAACAGGGCTATGTTTTTATATAGATATTCATATGGCCATCATACGCTTATTGCCAATTTACCCCGCTTAAAAGGTAAAACACGACATTAAAAAAATGTAGGCGGGTGCTGATATCTGCAAACAATACCTTGCAGCAGTAATCGCTTTCATCAGCATAAGCACGGTGCACAGTGCTCCATTGCATGAGGGTATTCATTTTTAATTTATTAACCTCAAAAAAGCCACAATTATGAAAAAAATAGTGCTGTGCTTATTCGCTGCATGCTCATTGACCGGGTGTAGCAAAGAAACATCCACATTTAAGAACTCAGATATACAAAATAGCGTGGCCAGGACCGATACCTGGGAAAGTTTATGCGATATTCCCAATTCCTCGAATCCATATGATTTTGTAGGAAGTGAACACAACAGGATTATGGCAAAATGTGACGAAGCTAAATATGACGGCATGAGCTTAAGCGATGTTTATAACGTGACCGACAGAATACTCATGGAAGAAGAATTGATTTCAGAACCTGAAACTGAAGAATTCGCTTCTCCTGGAATTAGGTCATTTGAGAGCGAAGCCTCGTTAAGAAGTTATATCAATTCTGTAACAAGAACTGATATAGCGAAAACTGAAATAAACAATCTGGTTACAATAACGCTTCAATATGATGGAACTAATCTATGTGAAACGATTAGCGAGATCAAGAAATTCGAAGAGGGTTTACTCGAAAAATACTCAAGCTCAGCGGTGGCGGGAGTACTTGCTGCATCTTCAGTTAGCCGGTATTCTCTAGCATATTGGCATGAGCGGGAGGTCGCCGGAGCTGGCGATGCCGTTCCGACAGGATGGTTTAGAGATTTTATTGTCGGACTTGCAGATGCCATTGGTGCTCATACCGGATACGAACGTGCAGGGTGGATTGGTGCTATTAGTGGTGCAATTGAGTATAGTAGTACTGCTGACGCTTATTTCTAATAATACCTCATATTGAAACTATACAAAAGGTTTGCTTCAGGTCCATAGTTGGAATCTCTAATAATACGCTAGTTTACAATAGTTATATTCCCGGGCTGATCATTTTCATGGTCTGCCCTTTTTTATTAATACTATTCTACTGAAGGCATAAAGAAATTTCGTCTACCTGTGTAATAGGAAATACATATTATACTGATTCAGCCTTTACCTTTGCCCGTCTAGAATAAGCAGAAGAAAAGTATATGTTGCAATTGTATCCGGCTAACGCAAGTGAGTCGCTGGAATTTGGGAAGATCAGGCAATTACTGTTGGAAAAATGCCGTTGCGATGCCGCAAGGGAAAGGGTGCAGGCATTGCGCTTCAATTCGCGGCTCGACTTCATTGAAAAAGCCTTGTTGCAGACCTCGGAGTTCCGCTCGCTCCTACAGGGCACGGATTATTTCCCCAACGACTTTACACGGAATGTAGAGAAGGAACTGCAATTGCTGGCCGTCAGCGGGGCTACCCTGTCGGGCAATCAACTCTTGCAGATGAAAGAACTGGCACAATGCATCCGCAACATACTGACCTGGTTCGGCAACCACAACAAACTATACCCGCAGATACAGGAGCTCAGCGAAAAGATAACCTTTGAAAAAAACATTGTCAGCATCGTCGATACAGTCATTGATGAGCAGGGGAATGTGCGCGACAATGCATCTAAAGAACTGATGCAAATCCGCATGGACCTCGCCAGCCAAAGACAGCAGTTGCGTAAGGTATTTGAAGGCATCCTGCGCAAACTAGGCAAACAGGGCTACCTGGCCGATATTTCGGAAAGCTTTCTGAACGGGCGCCGCACGGTAGCCATTACTGCAGAACACAAACGGATCGTCAAAGGCATCCTGCATGGCGAAAGCGACACGTCCCGGACTGTATTTATAGAGCCGGAAGAGACCATTGAACTGAATAACGAAATCTTCTCGCTGGAACGCGCCGAATCGCGGGAGATACAGCGTATACTGGCACAGACCACGGCTTCCCTATCGGGCTACCAACCACAGCTGTTTTCTTACTACCACCTGATCGGTTTATATGATTTTATCCGGGCCAAAGCCGGGCTGGCGGCAGACATGAATGCTTTTATGCCCCGGCTCAGTGCACATCCGGGCATTAACCTGGTCAAAGCTTACCACCCCCTGCTGTACCTGAACAACAAGCGTTCCGGGAAAACCATTGTACCCACCAATATCCTGCTCGATAAGCAGCAGCGCATCCTGATCATCAGCGGGCCTAATGCGGGCGGCAAAACGGTGACGATGAAAACGGTGGGCTTATTGCAGTTAATGCTGCAGGCGGGCCTCCTGGTGCCCGCAGATCCGGCTTCGGAAATGGGCATCTTCAAGCAGGTGATGATCCATATCGGGGACACGCAATCTATAGAGCATGAACTGAGCACTTACAGCGCCCACCTCAGGGATATGAAGTACTTTATGGATTTTGCCAACGGCAAAACCCTGTTCTTTATCGATGAGCTGGGCAGCGGTTCTGACCCCAACCTGGGCGGAGCCTTTGCAGAAGCCATTGTAGAGGAGCTGGCGCACAAACACGCTATGGGTATTGTGACGACGCACTATCTGAACCTGAAAGTAATGGCCGGAAAGGTAAACGGCATCTTTAATGGTGCCATGACCTTTGACGAAGAAAAACTGGAACCCCTGTACCAGCTGAGCATCGGCAAACCCGGCAGTTCTTACACTTTTGCGATCGCACAGCGCAGCGGCCTGGACAAAAAGATCATTGACCGCGCACGGCAACTAACAGAACGTGGCCACTTCAAACTGGACAAGATGCTGCTGCAAACCGAACAGCAGGTCTTGCAACTGGGCAATAAGGAAAAGGAATTGCAGCGCCTGCTGAAGGAAAACGAAAAACTGAAAAAGGAGTTCGAACACCTGAACGATAAGGAGCGTAAAAAGCAGGAGCAGGAAGTGATCCGCCTGCAAAACAAGATCAAGAAGGAAGAACTGGACTACCTGCGCGACATGGAGCGCAACTTCAAACAGATCATTATCGACTGGAAGAAAAGTGAGAATAAGAATGAGGTGATCAAAAATGCGGAGTCGGTACTCTTCAAAAAGAAACAGGTACAGATGAACCAGAGTGCGGCCAAAAAAGCGGATAAAAGCTTTGAATTGGTGGGTGGTGCCCCGAAAGTCGGCGACCATGTGCGCAACAAGGTAAACCACCAGGTAGGCATACTGTCCGAAATACGCGATAAAACAGCTACGGTGATGATCGGCAAAATGCCTTTTAAAGTGTCGCTGGAAGAATGGGTGGTGGTGCGCAAAAAAGCGCCTGAAACGGTAAAGAAGAAACCCTGAAGAACTTGAAAAGAAAGTAGCCAGACTACCAATGATAATTGTATACAGCAATCATGAAAAACCAGGCTCAGGTAAAGGGGATCCAGGGATATGCGGGATCAGTGCAAAAGTTCATTACTGCGACACTGGCCGTTGATTTTTTCGACTTATACCGGGATTTCGCAGAATTGATCCCTAAAATACCGGGGCAGATTTTAGATATCGGGGCAGGTATAGGAAGAGATTCCTGGGAATTTTCAAAAATGGGCCATTCTGTACTTGCAGCCGAACCTACCGCTGTATACAGGGCAGTTGGAAAGAAGATGTTTCCTTCCCAAAACATACAATGGGTAGACAGTTCCTTACCGGAATTAAAACTACCGGGTAAAGACAAGCATTTTGACTTTCTTGTCGCTTCGGCCATATTTCATCATCTTGATAAAGCAGAACAGCACGAGGCGATTGTTAGAATTTGCAGCCTGCTGAATGCTGGTGGTATTTTTATCCTGTCGCTCCGAAACGGGCCGCCGGGTGTGGGTACACATGTATTTCCAACCAACAGCAGCGAAATCATTAAAAGTGCTGCATCCTGTGGATTAAAAGTACTGCTGCATAAAAGTAATCAACCCAGTTTACTGAAGCATAAGGAGAGCGTTGTTTGGTCAAGGCTGGCTTTTCAAAAATAGGTACCTGTAGCAAGGTAAAAGAATCAACCAGCAGAAAGGTTCCATCAAGAAGGTTAGTTTATAGAATACTCAGGCAGTACAAGCTGTTGTCATTGCATAGTTAGTAAGCTGCATTATATTGCAGCCATATCATTCGTTTTATAGCGCATATCACTATCTTCTACCTTATTATACAATAAACAACCATTGCAATGGCAGTTGGATTTACACCTAAGCACACAGAAACTATTTCAATCAATGGTCTGACACAACAACAATTTATTGCGCTGGCTAATGAGACTGCCATTAAAATAGAGTGGAAAGTAGCTTATATGAGCACCCACGGGCTTATTGCTTATACTGACTACGGGATGTTCTCCAGGAATGCAGAAATTAAGATCACGCTGGAGGGGGCATCAGCTGAGATCCAAAGCGCCTCTACCGGAAGTGAAATGGCAGATTGGGGGAAGAACAAAGAAAATGTTGCTTATTTCATCCAGACTTTGGAAACTTTAAAGCAAACATTGTCTGTAGAAGAATTGGATACAAAATACCAGACACTTACAGAACAATTGGTTCCCGAAGAAGAAGATATTCTGAAACTACCTCCGCCTACAACCACTGAAAAAATAAGTGGCTTTTTTTCTATTTTCAAACCCCAGGAAGGCTTTTTTATTACCCCTATATTGATTGACCTGAATATCCTTATTTTCATCATTATGGCTTTCAGCGGCGTCAACATCATGT
>DATJDO010000428.1:0-1663 GCA_035497375.1 Chitinophagaceae bacterium
GATCTTGAAGGCTTACTACAAATTTGCCCGCTCGAGTGTAAAGGATAAACAGGAAGAAAGATATGTAAGCGTTTTGAGCGCCTACCAGGAACTGGTGGACACTTACCCGCAGTCAAAGTATATTAAAGATGCGGAAAAGTATTTTTCGCTGGCCACAACAAATATTAAAAAACTAAAACATGAGCATCAATAAAAAAGCCCTTGCTTCGGTAAACCCGCTGATCGAAACCCGTGATGTGGCTGAAATCAAAGGTAAAACAGGTAATATTTACGAAAGCATCGTAGTGATGTCACGCCGTGCCGGCCAGATTTCCGTAGCAGTAAAAGAAGAACTGCATAAGAAACTGGAAGAATTCGGAAGCCATACGGACAACCTGGAAGAAATACATGAGAATAAAGAGCAGATCGAAATTTCCCGTATGTACGAACGCCTGGCCAATCCGGCCCTGCAGGCGCTGAACGAGTTCGGCGAAGACAAAATCTACCACAGAAAGAAATAATCTTTCTTTACTTTTTTCAGGGCGCAGCAATCCACCAGTCCGGTTGCTGCGCTTTTTGGTGAACATACTTTCCAAAAAAACAGTCTTTTGTACAAACACGTTTTCTTTGACCTTGACCACACACTCTGGGATTTTGAACGCAATTCCCGGGATACGATGTGGCAGCTGTACAGGCGTTTCGACCTGGCGACATACGGTATCAAAGATTTTGATGCATTCTACGAAGTGTACAGCGGGCATAATGAAAAATTGTGGGCGCGCTTCCGTAAAGGGTTTATCAGGAGGGAAGAGTTGCGCTGGAAAAGGATGTGGCATACCCTGCTGGATTTCAGAATCGGCAACACACGCATTGCCAATGAACTCAGCAGCGCCTACCTGGAGATACTGCCGACACAGAAATACCTGGTGGCAGATGCACTGGAAGTCGTCGCGTATTGCGCGGAAAAATATACCCTGCACATCATCACCAATGGCTTTGAGACCACGCAGAAGCAAAAGCTGTATAATTGCGGACTTTCTACCTACTTTAAACATATTATCACCTCGGAAAAGAGCAACAGCATCAAGCCGCAAAAGGAAATCTTCCAGTTTGCCCAAAGCAACGCAGGCGCCGCCGAAGGAGAATGCATTATGATCGGGGACGCACTGGATATTGATATCCTGGGCGCCATGAATGCGGGCTGGGATAGTATTTACTACAACCCCGGAAAAGTACCCCATACGCAGCAACCCACGCATGAAATCGATGCCTTGAAAGCCCTGATGCATATTTTATAAGCAGACCAATACATTGACCGTTTAAACCGTACAGAACAATGGCTTTACCCGATATTTTTTCAAAACCTGTCGCCGACCAGGTTATTGACCGTATTCATCAGCTGACTCCCGGCACTCCGGCAGGCTGGGGCAAAATGAGCGTAGACCAGATGCTGGCGCACTGTAATGTGACCTATGAAATGGTCTACGACACCGTACACCCGGCACCCGGCGGCCTGATGAAACTGATACTGAAACTAATGGTCAAAAACAAGGTGGTCAGTGAAGCGCCTTATGCGAAAAATAACCCGACCGCCCCGCAATTCATGATCAAAGACCGTAAAGATTTTGCAGCGGAAAAGGAAAGATTGATCGCTTATATCGGCAAAACGCAGCAATTGGGTAAA
>DATJDO010000429.1:0-7909 GCA_035497375.1 Chitinophagaceae bacterium
ATGTACAGCGAATGTGCCGCTTACGGGCATATGGGCCGCGAACCGCAAAACGTCACCAAGTCATTCCGTTCTTACGACGGCAAGGTAAAAACGCTGAAAGTAGAGCTGTTTACCTGGGAAAAACTGGATTATGTCAGCAAAGTAAAGAAGGCATTTAAGATCAAGTAATCATTAAATCTGACTCTTTAACGAAAAACCTCCCGACTTTGGGAGGTTTTTTTTATCCCCCATTCAGACCGGCAATGCCGCTTGGCGCATATGATGGCTGTTGTGAATAAGATGCATAGCTGGAGCAGCTGTCAAATGATGTCCCTGCATCTGCTTTTTGCATGGCTCTGCGCTTATTTTTTACGGTTTTTCCGTACCGCAGAATAGACCGCCCTCTTGCAGGTTTTTAAAATGCTTAAAGCTGGTTTCCGGTCTGAGAAACCGATCCATACCGGTAAGCCGGGAAAGGGTTCGGAACAAACGGATGCCACTGATCGTTTAAAAGGAAGGTTATATAGAATTTTGATAACAAATAATTAAAATTGTAATCAAAATTTTGATATTTTTTGTTACCTTTGAGACCGAAGCATTAAAAATAAAATTAAAAATCTTTCAACTATGATGAAGAAAGTATTATTTACCCTATCCCTTGCAAGCCTTTGTAGTGGCGCAGTTTGGGCACAGCATCAGCCCTGTGCTACTGACGAGGCGCATCAGAAGATGGTGGAAACAAACCCGGAGATTCTGAAAATGGAGGCAAACCTGCGCAAGGCTATTGCCGAGAAAATTGCAACCAACAAAATGTCGGCTTTTGCAAGGACAACGGAAAGCGATGGCTCTACCGTATACCATGTGCCGCTGGTGTTTCACGTTATCCACGATTTCGGTACCGAGTATGTAACAGACGAAGCAATCCGGAATTGTGTAAAGCGCATCAATTCAATGTACAATAAACAGAATGCCGACACCATTGACGTCATTCCACCGTTTAAAGGATTTATTCCCAATTCCAACACCCGTTATATCGGCAATGCCCGCATTATGTGGCACCTGGCTACGATAGATCCAAACGGTCAGCCCTCTACAGGTATTACCCGCCGCAGGACTTACCTGACCAATTCTGGCGGTAATTTTGCCAAGTACGATCAGTGGCCGAATGAAAACTACATGAACATCTGGCTGATCAATACCATGAGTGCTGATAACAGCCGTGCAGCAGCGTATGCGTATAAGCCGCCTACAGCCGAGTTGATACCGTACTATGACGGACCTATCGGTATGGCACAGTATATCGGCGAAGGGTCATATACCTTCTCACACGAATTGTCTCATGAGCTGAACATTGACCACGTATGGGGTGGTACCAATGATCCGGAAGTTGCCTGTGGCGACGACGGCATCGACGATACCCCGATTACAAAAGGACATGCACCACCCTCTGGTTTTGATGGTTGCAGGGCAGATAGGATCTATGATACAGCCTGCCTGTACAAGCGCAATGTCGCTGTTGCAAAAACCCGTACAGACTCTTTCAAAAGGGCAGACGGCACGCTGTTGCTTTTTTCTGACAACTCTACCAGCAAAGGCATCACCTTTAAAAACCGTACAACAAGCTGGATCAACAGCTTTGAGTTTTATCCTACCGATACCGTGGGATCCACCTACAAAATCGGATTGTCGCGTAATGGTGTGCTGATCGACAGCACTATCGTAGTGACTACTGTGCAGAACAAAGCGCAACTCGTAACAGCTGCCTTAAGGGTGCCTGCTGCTGATACCAGCGTAAACTATAAGCTCCACTTTTTCGTTAATCCGGGTGCACTGCGCGATACCCTGGTTCCTTCTGTAGTATTCTCAAGGGGACTGAATGGAAGCATTAGTATGACGAATGTGCAGGACGGAAACTTCTATAACTTCTTCTACAACTGGAAGATCACGTATGGTAATTTCCAGATTTATGCCAACGACTCCCTGGTAGATTACCCCGATACGACCAACTCACAAAACGTGATGGACTATACCTATTGTGCCAAAATGTTCACAGCAGGTCAGGCAGAAGCAATGAGGGCAGCATTGACCCTTACCGGTCCCGGCAGCGCCAACAGGGGTAACCTGATCACAAAAGCAAACCTGGAGAAAACAGGTATTTATGATGCTGCCGGCAACCTGCGTACCGCTCCTGAAATGGCGCCTAAAGCAGAGTTCCTGGTAGACCAGGGTGTTAATGCCGCCAATATTAAGTCTACAGGCCGCGCATATTTCTTGTGCGCTACACCAGAATCAAATTATAGCTTCGTATTTCAGAATAAAACCTGGCGCGCTACTCCTACAGCGGTAAACTGGACTTTGAGCAATGGTGCTACGGTATCCACTTCTACCAGCACTGATAAAGTGACGACAAAATTTGCCAACACAGGCTGGGCAACAGTAACTATGGTTGCTGAAAATGCAAAAGGTGCCGATACCGTTACCGAAAAAGTTTTTGTGGCTGACCCAGCTGTAACAGATCCGATCGGCTACTGGCAGGAGTTTAACGATAAAGCAGAAATAGATGCCAAATGGCCTATGTTCAACTATTACAACAACCAATACAAATGGGAGTTGAGTGATCGTGGTTATTATGACAATACCTCTATCCGTTACAAGAGCTATGATGCAAGGACATTCCCTGCAACCTTGCTGGGCGATCCTGCCGGAGATTATGATGATTTCTACACTCCTGCCTTCGACCTGAGTAAATTGGGTGACAACGGTAACCTGAACTTTATGTATGCAGGTGCTTATGCTACCAACGATTTCAGCCTGATGAAGGATGTAATGGAAATTGCTTATTCTACCGACTGCGGCGGTACCTGGTTAAATCTGGCTATTATGCAGAATGAAGAACTGCAAACAGTAGGAACGGTGCCTATGGGTATAGAATACCTTTCTGTAAGTAAAGACTGGAAACCCAAAAGCATTGATCTGAAAAGTGGTGCTACGAAAATCAGGAATTCCAGGGTGTTCTTCCGTTTCCGTTACAAACCATCTTCACGCAGCGTAGGCGGATCTGCAAAATATGCATCAGGTAACAACTTCTACATGGATCGTATCCACATCAGCAACAACCCGCTGAGTGTCAATGAAATGATCCTCGGAGAAAGAACAGCCAGCCTGGCTCCTAACCCGACCAACTCTAATGCATTTGTACTGTTTGCCAAAGCAAACGCTAATGTACACATCAATGTAACAGACGTAACCGGCAAACAGGTATACTCCCTGACTACCAAAGTAGACCAGAACAATGCCAAAGTAGAAATCCCTGCTTCTGCATTGCTTGTAAAAGGTTTCTACATGGTACACATCACTGGCGACGATAACCTGAACCAGACCGAGAAACTGGTGGTGTATTAATAGCTTATTTTTAAGTACTTGTTTGGTAAAGCCTGCTCATAAGAGCAGGCTTTATTGTTATGCAGCGATCCGGCTGATACTGTACCTCATCGTTTAATTATGTAGAATTTATAATATATTATAATGAAATTTATTCTAGATAGGAAATAAATATTAAATTTGACAGTTCGTTTTCCTATTTTAATAATTTCAAAATTCAACAAAGATGAAGAAAGCATTATTTACCCTGTCTTTTGCCGGCCTTTGCTGTACCACAGCGTGGGCGCAATCGATCTCTAAGCCTTGCGGCACGGATGAGGCACGTCAGAAACAACTTGAAATACATCCCAAGCTGCTGGAAATGGAGGCTAACCTGAATAAAGCCATTGCAGAAAAACTGGCACGCAATGAAATGTCCGGTTTTGCCCGGACTACAGAAGACGATGGCAACACGGTGTATCATGTGCCAATCGTTTTTCATGTGATCCATGATTTTGGCAATGAGTATGTAACGGATGCACAGATCATAGCTTGCGTCAACAGGATGAACGACTTGTTCAACAAAACGAACGCAGCAGATACCCTCGCAGTCATAGCCCCCTACAAAGGATTCATTAATAATACATCAAAACGCTATATAGGTAATGCCCGCATCGTATGGCATCTGGCTACCAGGGATCCCGATGGCAATCCTAGCAACGGGATCACCCGCAGACGAACTTACCTGACCAATTCTGCCAGCGATTTTGCCAAATATGACCAGTGGCCCAACCAGAACTACATGAATGTATGGCTGATCAATAAGATGAGCAGTGACTTCAGTGGTGCGGCGGCGTATGCTTACAAACCGGCAACAGCCAGCCTGATTCCATACTATGATGGACCTATCGGATTGGCTTCTGCAATACATGAAAGAGATTACACTTTTTCGCATGAACTAGGCCATGAGCTGAATCTCGATCACCCATGGGGCGGAACAAACAGTCCAGGTGTTGCCTGCGGCGATGACGATGTGGAAGATACTCCGCTCACCAAAGGGCATTTGCCTTCTGATGGCTGTACAAACGTAACTGCGATCTATGATACGGTCTGCCTGTATACACGCAATGTCGCTGTTGCAAAAACGTACACTGACTCTTTCTATAGAGCGGACGGCACACTGCTGTTGTTTTCAGATAATTCTACCAGCAAAGGTATCAGCTTTAAAAACCGTACAACCAGCTGGATCACCAGCTTCAATTTTTACCCTACCGACACCGTGGGGTCTACGTACATCATCGGATTGTCCCGTGACGGGGTGCTGGTGGACACTGCCATAATTAAAACGACAGTAAGGCATAAAGCGCAATCCGTAACGCGTGGCTTCAGGGTTCCTGCTGCAGATAAGAGCGTGACCTACAAACTCCATTTCGTTGAGAATCCGGGGGCGTTGCGCGATACCCTCAATCCTTCTGTCGTATTTTCCAGGGGGTTGAACGGCAGCATCGATATGACCAACGTGCAGGACGATAATTTTTACAACTTCTTCTACAACTGGAAAATCACTTATGGAAACTTCCAGATTCATGTCAACGACTCGCTGATCGATTACCCGGATACGACCAACTCGCAAAACGTAATGGACTATACCTATTGTCCTAAAATGTTTACAGCAGGTCAGGTAGAACGTATGCGTGCAGCCTTGTCCGTTCCCGGGCCTAACAATGGCAACAGGGATAGCCTGATCACAAAAGCGAATCTGCTGAGGACAGGTGTAATGGATGCTGATGGCAACCCACTCTCTACGCCGGCATTGGCACCTAAGGCAGCATTTCTGGTAGATCAGGGGATCAATGGTACAGGTATCAAATCAAGTGGCCGCACTTACTTCCTCTGTGCGGCATCGGAATCGAATTACAGCTTCGTCTTCCAGAATAAAACCTGGCGCGCTGCTCCTACAGCGATCAACTGGACCCTGAGCAACGGTGCTACCGTACCCACCTCCACCAGCACAGGTAGTGTAAGTACGAAATTCAACAATACCGGTTGGGCTACAGTAACGATGGTGGCAGAGAATGCCACCGGTGCTGATACTGTTACAGAGCAGGTATTTGTTGCAGATCCTGTTGCGGTGGACCCTACTGGTTACTGGCAGGAATTCAATGATCAGGCAGAGCTGGATGCTAAATGGCCTATGTTCAACTACTACAACAACCAGTACAAATGGGAGTTGAGCAACCGCGGATATTTCGACAATACCTCTATCCGCTACAAAAGCTATGATGTCAGGATGTTCCCTGAATACTTGCTGGGTGATCCTGCCGGAGATTATGATGATTTCTACACGCCTGCCTTCGACCTGAGCAAACTGGGAGACAACGGTAACCTTAACTTTATGTATGCCGGTGCTTATGCGACCAACAATTTTTCCCTGATGAAAGACGTATTGGAGATTGCCTATTCTACCGATTGCGGTGGTACCTGGTTGCCCCTGGCTACTATGCAGAATGAAGAACTGCAAACAGTAGGAACAGTGCCTATGAGTATCGAGTACCTTTCTACATACAAAGACTGGAAACCCAAAAGTATTGATCTGAAAAATGGTGCTACGAAGATCAGGAACGCTAAAGTATTCTTCCGTTTCCGTTACAAACCATCTTCACGCAACGTAGGTGGAGCGAAATATGCATCAGGCAACAACTTTTACATGGACCGTATCCACATCAGCAACAACCCGCTGGGTGTTAACGAGATGATCCTTGGTGAAAAAACAGCTACGCTGGCCCCGAACCCGACGAATTCCAATGCATTTGTGTTGTTCGGAAAAGCGAATGCAAACGTACTCATCAGCGTAACAGATGTAACCGGCAAACAGGTGTACTCCCTGACTACCAAAGTAGACGGGAATAACGCCAGGATCGAGATTCCCGCTGCTTATATCAGTGTAAAAGGCTTCTACATGGTACACATCAGCGGCGACGATAACCTGAACCAGACCGAGAAACTGGTAGTGTATTAAAGCCATCATATCAATACGATAGTGATAAAGCCTGCCCTTTCCGGGGCAGGCTTTAATTTTGAAATATAAAATTCATTTGTTATATTCGATCCCCTTTAAACAACAACCCTATGAAAAACACTCTCTTCCTGGTATTATGCCTGTTCTTCAGCACACTGGCCTATACGCAAACAACAGATGATGGTACCTCAGAATACCATATTCCAGTGGTATTCCACGTGGTGCATGACTTTGGGCAGGAGTATTTCTCCGACAGTGGTTTTACGTATACCATAGACCGGCTGAATCAAATATTCAACAAAGAGTATGCAGATACCGCAGTGATCATCGATCCCTACCGCGGCTTCATTCACAATTCAGATAAGCGGTATATAGGCAATGCCCGCATCTCTTTTCACCTGGCTACCAAAGATCCCTCCGGTAATCCTACAACAGGCATTACACGCCATCGTTCTTACCTGACCAACGCTGGTAATGATTATGCTAAGTATGAACAATGGCCGCCTGAGCGTTACCTGAACGTATGGTTTGTAAACGGATTTGACGCGGATCATATAGGGTTCGGATCATTTGGCACAAATCCGGCAGAAGCCGCTCTTGCCCCGTATTACGACGGGCTCGTCACACAATTCTACGGCTCTGTTTTTTACAGGTTGATGGTGCCTGAACTAGGGCGTATGCTGGGGCTTAAGTACGTATTCGGCGACAACAGGATACCGGGTACTGCCTGCGGCGACGATGGTATAGACGATACACCGCCTACAAAAGGACACACTACTACGGGCGGCTGTCTCGATGTCACAAAGCTATACGACACCACCTGCATTTATTCGCATGGTGTGGAG
The DNA here is from genome assembly GCA_035497375.1 of Chitinophagaceae bacterium. Taxonomy (GTDB): domain Bacteria; phylum Bacteroidota; class Bacteroidia; order Chitinophagales; family Chitinophagaceae; genus Rurimicrobium. The sequence continues at coordinate 7,204 of DATJDO010000429.1, forward strand.
CTGAACAAGCCGCGTATCGACTCGCTAAAAAGAACGGACGGCAGCTATGCGGTCATCAGTGACACGGCTACCGGTAGCGGTATCAGTTTTGAATGTCGCACAGCCAGCATGCTGGATAGCTTTTCTTTTTATCCCGCAGCTCCGGTGGGCTCCGAATATAAAATAGGGCTTGCCCGCGACGGTGTGCCTGTAGACAGCATTACGGTAATCTCTACCGTTGAGAACACCGTACAGCATGTGGCTGCCGGCTTCTCTATTCCCGCCGCACCAAAGTCAAGCAGGTATACTTTGTACTTTATCAGCAATCCGGGGGCATTAAAAGATACTTTTTTAACGACTTCTTATTCTAAAGGCGTGCCGGGCAGCGTGTTGACTACGGAGGAAAGTGCGGGAAACTATTATAATTTTTTCTACGATTGGAAGATCACACACGGTTACTTCAGGATCTATGCGGGCGACTCTCTGGTCGATTATCCGGATACCGTCAATGCTCATAATGCCATGGACCTGATGTATTGCGCACAGATGTTCACCTATGGCCAGGTGATGAAAATGCGTGAGACATTGCGCCCTGCAACAGGGACGCGCTACCAATGGAGTACTGCTGAAAACCTTTCCGCCACAGGAGCCCTGGATGCGACGCCCGCTATGAAGCCCAAAGCCGAGATCCTGGTCGACCGGGCCATGCACACATTAGGCATCAAAA
>DATJDO010000430.1:0-23922 GCA_035497375.1 Chitinophagaceae bacterium
TGATAGCGGGATTTTGAGCATAGACTGCTTCATGAAGGATCTTTGCGCCAATACGTTCGGGCTCTATTTTGACTTTTTCGGTCGTATAAAGTTTGCTGAGCTCTGCCAGCTCTACTTTTGGTGCCAGTACCGCATCCTGAGCCGCCTTTAGTTTAGCCTTGTCTGTTACAGAGCTGCCCGCCAGGCTGGCCAGGCTTACTGTAGGGTTTTGAATGGCTTTGGTCAGCAAAGTGCCGATCTTTTCGATCGGGAAAGTTGGTATGAGCAGGACCAGGGGAGCGATTTGTATATGCGCTTCTTTCATGTCACCCCAGGCCACTGTTTGGTTCGGCTGGTTGGGCAGCAGTGGTGTATTCCAGGATAATACGGCACGTAGTTTGGGGAGGTTGGCTTTGCTGCACACTATATTTTTCGGATCTATCTTGAGCCGCACGATATAGCTGATTGGCTTTTCCAAAGCACCGTTGCAATCTTTGCTGTCCGGTATGTCATGCACATTCACAGCAGCCATGCCCATATCCTTCCAGCCAGAGCCATCATTATAGTCCAGGAAGAAGCGCACGTATTCCATGGAACCTTTGCCACAGAGATCGCCACCATATCCGCTGCTGCGCGAGATCTTGATGGTGGCGGTCAACTCCTCCATTACGGGCTGATAGCCGATACAACCCAGTTCTTCAAAGCCGGTGTTGTATTTGAGTGGTAAAATAGCCTTTAATTTACTGTTGGCCAGGGTGCCGAAATAGTTGGCATTTTCGGCGAGCAGTTTTGGTGCATTGCTCCTGCTGTCCAGGTGCACTTTTAATTCTTTGTCCGATAACTGTAACATTTTATACGTTTTATTGGTTATTCCCTACTCTGTTGTTACGGGTTTTCAGGATACCCCGTTTACTGGTTAAAAAAGGTCTATTGGTTAGACGGTCAGCTTGTTTGTTTGTTTTTTAGGTAAGGCGCGAAAAAACCGTTCCGGAAAGATCTTTTGCTGCACACAGGAGTTCGTTTCAATGTTCCTGTACTTCCGGATACAAAGGTGGAAAGCCCGTAAAAGGCAGACAAGAGGCGAACGACTGTTTTTTGTACGGTGAAAACGAGGTTTTATATATGGGTGTTTTTCCTGTTTTTTGTTTACGGTACCAGTCAACAGCGATGGGCTGAACAGAGGAAATGCAGTTCAGCAGGGCTATGCAAAGAATGATGAAAACGGGACCTATAATATTTTTATATAAGCACCCTTCGTCATTTACCATTTACAGGATACATTTGTCAAATCAAAAAATTAATTATTTCAAACCCCTTAAAATTTTACTACAAATGAATGTCATGACAAAAGCTGCTTTAGGATTGTTTGCCGTATTTACCCTCGGGTTCTTTTCCTGTCAATCGCCGGACAACCCGGGCAATAACGGCCCAGATACCACTACAGTAACCAAACAATTCTGTGGCGTACCGCCTGAGATGCTGGTGCAGCTGATCAAAAACTACAAAACCCAGGTATGGACTAAAACGTCGGATCCGCGTGCCGGAAAATACGACGCCCGTTTTATGGAGATCAGCATCGAGCAATTGGAAAACTTTATCGCTTATGCCAAACAAAGCGCGAAGAAGGATGGCTTGAACCTGGCTTCTGTACGGATGTATTATATCAATTACCCCGGCGAGAAGAAGACAGAAGAATACCTGATGTCGCACCCTACCGACAATGTATTTGACAAATATGCCGGCTGTCATTCTATAGCACTGGTACCCGTTGTCGGCGCCAATGTGCGCGATGGCGGCAGGAGAGACTATTACAGTACCGGCCATGCACCGGCGACTACACTTGATGTTGCAGGGCTGAACGCTGCAGCTAACCTGGTCTATATGCCGGATAATTGCGGAGCGGCATCGCCGATAGAAAACCATAATGAAATATGTCCTCCGATGAGAGGCTGTATTACAGCTACTCTGCTTGAAGCGGCAGACGCAACCTCACCTCAATAAATGAATACAGAGCAACTATTACACAACATTAGTTATTGTAGCGAGTTACTGGCGTATCTCGCTACAATACTTTTATATACCCGGCGTAAGTCCGTTGTGTCGTTTATCCTGTTGCTCCTGATGAGTATGATTTTTATTACAGAGACGCTTGGGAAATTCAAGAGTGTATTTCCTGCATTCCGCAACATCTTTATCGTGCAGAATGTAGAGATGCTGATCGAAATTCTATTGTTCCTGCTCGTGTACCACTTTTCCGTAAAGGGCATCTTCCTGAAGCGGACGATAAAAGCGATGACCATTATCTATGTGCTGGTCGCTATATGCGCCACATTGGCCTGGCAACCCCTGAACCAGATGTTCCCGACCTACTCCCTGGTGACAGGCGGTATTTTTATACTGGTTGCAATCCAGCTTTACTTTTATGAGGGTATCAAAAATATGCAGGAGCAAGGCTTTTACAAGAGTTACCTTTTTTACATCAGTATCGGCCTTTTTATCTTTTATGCCAACGAGATGCCCGTGATGACACTGTTCAATTATTTTCTTCAGAATAATACAAGTGTGGACAAGATCATGTTTATCTTCAACCTGAAGCTCATCGTCAGTACTATTTTTTACGGCCTTTATTCCTTTGGTATTTTATGGACGACAAAGAAATAACTTTTCTCATTTTCTCTGCAAGCATTACCATTTTACTGGTAAGCATTGGGTTGGTCCTGTTCCTTGTATTTTTTATTTATACCAAGAACAAAAATCTGAAAGAACAATATCGCCTCAAGGAACGATATGAGAAAGAGCTTTTTGCTGCCAAGATTGAAATCAAAGATCAGACCCTGCAGCATGTAGGCCGGGAGTTGCATGATAATATAGGCCAGTTGCTGACGGTAGCCCGCATACACCTGAAAAGCCTCGCAAAAAATATTGAGAACGAAAAACTAACAGAAGTCACCACCGTTACAGGTCATGCATTGGACGAACTGCGCAAACTCTCCAAATCACTGGTAAGAGGCGGCTACGAACGGGATGCCCCGCTTACAGAACTGGTAGAGCAGGAAATGAACCTGATCAAAAGGACCGGGGTGATCAATACGCACCTGAAACTATATGGGGAAGCATACAGGCTGGATGCTGAGTACGAAATCATTTGCTTCCGCATCATGCAGGAATTCGTGTCCAACGCGCTGAAATATTCGGGCTGCGAAAACCTGTATTTTGAACTGCATTATCATCCGGACCTCTTTACTTTTATGCTGAAGGACGACGGAAAAGGCTTTGACGAAGAAAAGATCATTAAGGGTAACGGTCTGAACAATATAGAAAACCGCGCCAGAATGATCGGTGCCAGCCATCAGCTGGAGACCAGGCCGGGTAAAGGAACCACACTGACATTACAACTCAAATCCAAAAAACATGACACAATATAGTATCGCGATCGTTGACGACCACCAGATCGTTTCCGAAGCCATTGCCGGGCTGATCAACGGCATGCCCCAGTTTAAAGTCCTCTATGAAGTAAGGAACGGCAGAGAGCTGGTCAATAAGTTCAGCAACAAGAAAAATGTTCCCGACCTGGTATTGCTCGACATCAATATGCCGATCATGAACGGTTTCGAAACAGCAGCCTGGCTGCAGGAAGAGCACCCGGAACTACCCTTTGTAGCGCTGACGATGAATGACGATGATGAATCGATTATTAAAATGCTGCGCCTTGGCGCAAAAGGCTACCTGATCAAAGATATTGACAGTGACGAGTTGTTGGTAGCCCTGGATGAAGTCATCAAGAAAGGATTTTACTATACCGACCTCGTTACCTCCAAGCTATTGCTGAACCTGGGTGACAAACGGTCGTCGGTAAAGTCCATAGAAATGAAAGAAAAAGAACTGGAATTTATACGCCTGGTGTGCACAGAAATGACCTATAAAGAAATTGCTGAAGCCATGTATGTAAGCCCGAAAACAATTGATGGCTACCGCGATGCCCTGTTTCAGAAACTGGATGTGAAGAACAGGATCGGCCTGGTGATGTTTGCCATTAAACAGGGCTGGGTAGAGGTCTGATCCGGCGTAAACCCTAACTTTACCGTTTTAAAAACGGATTGTACGATGCAGGGCTCCCAGGCAAAAGAACAGATTTTATCAAAGATCAGGAAAGCGCTACAAAAAGATGCGCTGGCCATACCCTTTCCCGAGGCAGAAAACTGGAACCCGGATCAAGCGTATATACAGGAGGGCCTGGAACCCGATGAGCTTTTTGCACAACATTTTACGGCATTGGGCGGCAAATATGTGTATTGCCAGAATGAACAGGAGTTGCTGGAAAATATCGCTTACCTGTATGAGGGGCGCAACTGGAACAAACTATTTTGTTCTGACGAAGCATTGCTGAAAACCTGCAGTAATAATAAACTCAACTTCGTAAAACCTGCAGATAATTCCGATGAAACGGCGGATGCCTGTATCACCGGTTGTGAGGCCCTGGTGGCCCGAACCGGCTCTTTCCTGATCAGCAGCAGGCAGCACCTGGGCCGGGTGAGTCCCGTATTTTATCCCGTACATATTGTCGTTGCGTATAGAAAAGACCTGGTGGCAGACATCAAAGATGCTTTCCAGCTTGTAGCGCAGAAATATGGCGCTGCACAACCTTCCATGATCAGCCTGCAAACCGGACCTAGCCGTACCGCCGATATTGAGAAAACATTGGTTACCGGAGTACATGGACCAAAAGAAGTATTTTGTTTTTATGTGAACCTGTGATAATATTGCAAATATTTAATAGGTGAATTGCTATGCTGGTCAAAGTTTTCGGGAGTGCGGTGCAGGGGGTGGAAGCCATAACCATTACTATAGAAGTGGATGCTTCCGCCGGAGGCCAGACGGGTTACTTTATCGTAGGTCTACCGGATAACGCAGTAAAGGAAAGCCTTGAACGCATTATTTCCGCGATCAAAAACAATGGTTTCGAAAGGCCAAGGACCAAAGTGCTGGTGAATATGGCTCCCGCAGATATCCGGAAGGCCGGTTCGGCATACGATCTTCCTATTGCCATAGGCATGCTGGCCGCCTCAGGGCAAATGGTGGCCGAACCTATCGGCGACTATATTATTATGGGGGAATTGTCGCTGGACGGCTCACTGCAACCGATCAAAGGAGCATTGCCTAGGGCTATACAGGCACGCAAGGAAGGTTTTAAAGGGATGATACTGCCTAAAGTAAATGCCCGGGAAGCCGCTTTGGTCAACAACCTGGAGGTGTATGGTGTAGACCACATCCAAGAAGTCGCCGACTTCTTCCGTGATCCTGCCACTTTGCGGGCTTTGCAAGTCAATACCCGGGAGGATTTTTTTGAAAACCAACAATCTTTCGATGTAGATTTCAACGATGTACGCGGGCAGGAAAATGTAAAAAGGGCACTCGAGATTGCTGCTGCCGGGGGGCATAATGCGATATTGATCGGTCCACCCGGTGCCGGAAAAACCATGCTGGCCAAAAGGCTGCCAACCATCCTCCCTCCTCTTTCCCTGCAGGAAGCGCTGGAAACTACTAAGATCCATTCTGTGGCCGGCAAAATGGCCGTAAATGCTTCTCTGGTGGCACACAGACCCTTCCGTTCACCCCACCATACTGTCAGCGATGCTGCCCTTGTAGGTGGCGGCGGCATTCCGCAGCCGGGAGAAATTTCCCTGGCACATAATGGGGTGCTTTTTCTCGATGAATTGCCGGAATTTAAGCGTACTGCGCTGGAAGTGATGCGCCAGCCTATGGAAGAGCGCCAGGTATCCATATCCCGGGCACGCGTCAGTGTAGACTTCCCTGCGAGCTTTATGCTTATTGCGTCGATGAACCCTTGCCCTTGCGGGTACTATAATCATCCGGCGAAGGAGTGCTCCTGCGCACCTCTTGCGGTTCAACGTTACCTGAACAAAGTATCCGGCCCCTTGCTGGACCGCATTGACCTTCATGTGGAAGTAACGCCGGTGCCTTTTACGGAACTGAGTAACAGCAACAGAGCGGGAGACAGCAGCGCTGTAATACGCGATCGGGTAATTGCAGCAAGAAATATCCAGGAAAAGAGGTTTGCGGAAACTCCGGGTATCTACAATAATGCACAAATGGGCAGTAAACTGTTAAAGGAAGTGTGCCGGCTCAGCCCGGTAGGACTCACCTTGCTGAAAACAGCGATGGAGCGGCTGCATCTTTCCGCAAGGGCGTATGACCGTATCCTTAAAGTGTCCCGCACAATAGCAGACCTGGACGGAACAGACGAAATAAAACCCGAGCACCTGGCAGAAGCCATACAATACCGCAGTCTGGACCGGGAAAACTGGGCGGGTTGATCGCAAGGACAAAGAAATCTTAGCTAACGTACTATTTTGAAGAAAAATACCTTACATTTGCTGCCCAAAGAAACACGGAGGTAGTAGCTCAGTTGGTTAGAGCGCCAGTTTGTGGCACTGGAGGTCGTGGGTTCGAGACCCATTTATCTCCCCCGTTAAATTCTGAATAGCCCCTGTTAAGGGGCTATTTTATTGCAGGCTATACAATAAGTATCGTTTGAATATATACACTGCCTTCACTACCTTTGGCAAAGAAGAGTATCAATTTGTAAACAATCAAAATATCAATAAAATGGCTTTAGAAGTAATCGGAAAACTGATCGAAAAGTATCCCACCCAGCAAGTATCTGAGCGTTTCAAAAAACGCGAGTTTGTACTGGACATCACAGAAGAAGTAAATGGCAATTCTTACCCCAACTTTGCAAAACTGCAGGCTGTACAAAACCGTTGTGAGTTGCTGGATAGCTTCAATGAAGGAGATATGGTAAAAGTGAGCTTCAATATCCGCGGTAACAAATGGGAAAAAGACGGCCGTGTAAACTATATCACCAGCCTGGATGCATGGCGCATTGAAAGGGCTTCTGCCGGCGACAGCAATAACGCTTACAGCCAACCGGCTCAACCACAACAATCTTACAACCAGGCCCCCCCGGCAAACAATAATTTTAACAATGCAGCCAACCAGAATGCTGCAGACGACCTGCCTTTCTAAAAACCGTATTATAGATGAACACCCGTTCCCTGTTGTTTGCCCTGATGATCCCGGCGCTGCTTTTTCTGAGCGCCTGCCATCATACCCCTGACCACGCTAAGTATATACCAAAGGATGCATTGATGGTCGCTGAGGTCAATACAAAAGAGCTTTCTAAAAAGATAGCCTGGAGTATGATTACCGGCAGTAATCTGTGGGATAAATTACGCGGATCCGGATCAAAAAAAGATTCGGCAAAGCAATCGGAATTTATCCGGAACATGCAGGAAGCCGGTGTGGATGAGCTCAATACGTTTTATGCGTATCTGAAAAGTAATGGCGGTGAAGGCAATTCGGCTTGCTTTGTGGCATTGATTCCTTTAAAGAATGCAATGAAATGGGAGTCTTTTGTGAAAAAGACATTTTCAGAGGCTAAGATAAAGGAAAGCGAAAAGCGCAAAGAAGCCCATCTCATAGAGGATATCTATGCAGGCTGGACCAACAATCTGTTGATACTGGTGTCTGTACAAAAAGCAGAAACGGGTTACTTTGAAGAAGAAGAAGGGCAAATGGCAGCACCAGCTATTGACCAGGAAGTATTGCTGGCCTCACAACTGGAGTCCGCTTTTGCAGTATCGGATAAAAATACCCTGCTCAACGACAAACGTTTTGCTGCATTTGAAAACCATAAACACGACCTTGGGTTTTGGGTCAATATTGATGCTGTAATGAGCAGCTACGGATCCAGGAACATCGGTATGATGACAGGTGGTGTCGGGCTTTCCAATACAATGTGGCGGAACTCCGCTTTTTCAGCTGCCACCAATTTCGAAAAAGGAAGGGTGGTAACAGACATGCTGATGTACAGCTCAGATGAACTGAAAGAAATCAATAAACAATACAGTAATAAGAATGTAGAGGAAGATGTCGTCAATAGGGTTCCTAACGAAGGACTCGACTATATCTTTGCCTACCATATGTCTCCTGAGGCTACTCAGAAGACGATTGAAAAAATGGGCATGCTGGGTCTGGCCAATGGCTACCTTGCAGAGCAGCATCTGAGTGTAGCCGAAATATTGAGCGCGATATCCGGAGATATGGTATTTGCGATGAACAATTACATGCAGAAAAAGGAAACCGTCTTATTTGATAGTAGTGATGCCAGTTCTGCATTCTCCAGCTATAAAACCGATATGGACGTACTCTTCGCATTACGCCTGAACAAGAAAGAGGCATTCCGGAAATTGCTGAACCTGGCCGTATCCATGGAAATGCTGGAACAGATCAACGAAGGAGCGTATCACATGAAATCAATGGGAAACCCCTCAGATTCATCAGTAATACTGGTCAATGATCAATATGCCGTATTTGCCAACAAAACACGCAATGCACAGAGTTACCTGGCAGGAACTTATACAAAACAGGTTTCACAGAAAGTGAAGGAACATATCCAAAAGCATCCTTTCGGTATGTTCTTTGACTATAATTCATGGGCGAAACGTACCGCTGGTATCATGGCCAACAATACCGCAGACTCGCTGGTATACATGGCATCGTTGAAAACGTTTGATAATCTGGTCTTTAATGGCGGAGAACTGGACGGAAATACCTTCAAGTATAAAATGAGCATCAACTTTGTCAACAAAAAAGAAAGCAGTCTGACACAGCTTTTTGATTTCGGAAAAGTACTGCAGGAAGCACAGGATATGCGTGATAAAGCAGAAGAGGCCAGGCTCGAAGAAATGATGGCAGAGCAACCCGAAGAAGACGAACCGGCTTTATAGGTGCAAAAATCAAATAGCTAATTTTTGATTTAAGAAAAAATATTTTAATTTAGGAGAAAATTGTTCATAATGAAAACAAAAAATCTTTTGGGAAAACTATCGCTTCTGACCCTGCTGGCAGTAGCTACTCAAAGTTGTAAGAAAGAGAACGGCATTGACAATAATAATGTGATCCAAAGGCCATACGTATTGTATGCAGCAGATAAACAAGGGACTTTATACAAAACCAACGACGGTAACAATTACGAGACCATATTTTCGGGAGACGGCACACCAATCCGTTCTATGGCTGTGTCAAAAGCCAACCTGATTATCGTTAAGAATGCCACTGCATTTTACAGTAAAAACGAAGGAAGGACTTTTAATGCGGTCTCTAATCTCACTGTATCCGTACCGACCAATATTAAATGGCCCGGTTTCCTGCTGGATGTCCCCAAATTTAAAGTAGTGCAGCTGGTGAATGTCAGTGGCGTCGGTGGGCTTTCCATCAGTCCGTCCAATGGTGAATACTACAATGCAGATACTGCATGGACGTCTCCTGCTCCTTCTACGGAATCGTTGACCATAGCAGGAGATGAAGTTTTGTTCTGTTATTCTTTGGTCGGCAGCAAACTATACATGCGTACAGACTCTTCCGCAAAATGGCAGCAGCGTGGGGCCAGCGGATTGCCGACACCTTATAATTTCTACTTGTCGCGTTTCGGAAAAACACTGATTGCTACAGACTATGATGGCCTGGAAGGCTCCTGGTACAGCAACGATAGCGGTGCCAACTTTAAGCAATATACCGGAACACCAAAAACGACAATATATGCTACCTATGGCGCTTTCGAGAAACTGCTGATCGGCACGGATAGCGGGGTATATGTAGCAGAAGGCACCAAATTTGCCGCATCCAATTCGGGTTTGGCTACCAGAACAAAAGTTTATTCTATTGTGGCCAAAGACAATTATTACAAAAATGACGCCAGCAAAAAAGTTATTTACATCGCTACGGATAAAGGAATTTACCGCAGTGAGGACATGGCCAAAAGCTGGGTAAAAGTAAAAGACGGAGATTACCGCCTGCTTTACTAATCTTCAGTATCATTTCCAAGCAGATCACTCAGGTCGCGCCGCTGTTTCTTAGTGGGGCGGCCTGTTTTGCTTAGGCGCTTACCAGTATAGAAAGCAGAAGACAGTGGCTTCGAAATGTCCTTTTCTTCTTCAGGGGTCCTGTCTTCGTAATGTTGTACAGCAATTTCAAATGCTGCGCGATTGGCCAGCAGGCCCGTTACCGCTATTACCCATTTACGGGCAGAGGTTCTGATCTCGTAGACATCCCCGATCGAAACAGAACGTGAGGACTTTAAAGTCTGGCCATCGCCGGTACGCACTTTTCCATCTTCGATCGCACCGGCGGCCAAAGTTCTTGTTTTAAAAATACGGATGGCCCAGAGGTATTTGTCCAGGCGCAGCTTTTCACTCATCGTACTTAGTTTTTAATAAACAGGGCTTTCAGTTCTATTGCCTCATCCACCTTCATTTTGCCACCCAGGATCAGGCGCAATTGCCTGCGGCGCAGCGCACCGTTATATTTTTCTTTTTCTTCGTCTGTTTCGGGTATCAGTTCCGGCACCTTAGTCGGTGTACCATCCGGGTTCAGGGCCACAAAAGTCAGGTAAGCTTCGTTACTGACATACTTGGTTTTGGCCTGCAGGTCTTCCCCGGACACTTTCAGGTACACCTCCATCGACGAGTTGAAAGAGCGCGTGACCTTGGTCTCGATAGACAGGATATTACCCAGCTTTACCGGGCGGGCAAAAGAGACATTATCTACAGAAGCCGTTACCACAGGTTTGTTGCAATGGCGCATCGCAGAGATAGCGGCAGCGATATCCATCCAATGCATCAGGCGGCCTCCCATCAGGTTGCCCAGGGTGTTGGTATCATTGGGCAATACCAGCTCTGTCATGATGTTGGCTGTTTCTTTTGCGTAGCGGGGCTCCATATCGTTTCTTTTGGCCGCAAAAATACATGACTTCGGCTGATGCACAACGAAAAGAAGGCGTGTTAAGGACTTTAACGTATTGTTTTTCCGTTTTACTCGCATAAACGAATATATTTGACCCAATTAAACTTTCTGGATATGAAAAAAATAATGACACTCTCCCTGGCTTTTTTAGCAGCTGCGGTATTCAGCACGCAGATCAGTAATGCGGCCATTCCGATCAAGCAAAATGCCCCGATTACAACACAGCAAAGCACCACTACTCCAGCGGCAAATGCACCTGAAGTATCGGTGGTTCCTATGCAGGAAATGCAACAGCAAAAAGCAAAAAGCAAATCAATGAAAAAAGCGGATTCAAGTGTGATGCCCGCAATCCTGTACATCATACTCGCCATCCTGGCTTTGGGCTGGCTGGCTATGGGTATCAACGACTCATTCAGTGATTTTGACTGGCTGATCTCCCTGATCCTGTACATCCTGTTCTACATCCCTGGTCTGATCTATACGCTGATCAAAATGAACAAATACTACTAGTAGTCAATGACTGCTGAAATAAATAAAAAACCGCTGCACCGCAGCGGTTTTTTTTATCTTCCTTTTATTTGTTCCCAGGTATCATACAGGGTTTCCTGCGCCGGCCGGTTTGCCGGTATCTCTGTCAGCGCTTCACACACCTGCAGGGTGTCATAACAATCTGCAGGCAATTGTTGGTAGAGCTGCGTTCCTTTCGTTTTCCAGAGGATCATTTCATCACTGACCTGTTTAATAATTTTTGCCGGGTTACCGACCACCAGGGAACGGCTGGGAATACTGGTATTCGCGTTTACAAAAGAAAGCGCCCCAACGATGCACTCGTCTCCGATCTCCACGTCGTCCATGATGACGGCATTCATACCGATCATACTGTTGCGCCCAATGGTCCCGCCATGGATGATGGCACCGTGACCAATATGTGCTGCTTCCTTCAGCAGCACCGTTTTTCCAGGAAACATATGGATCGTGCAATTCTCTTGTACATTACAACCATCTTCGATCACGATAGCCCCCCAGTCGCCTCGTAACGCTGCTCCAGGACCGATGTATACATTTTTTCCAATGATGACATTGCCGGTTACAGCAGCTTGCGGATGAACAAAAGAGGAGGGGTGCACGACAGGAATGAATCCTTTGAAAGAATAGATCATACCGCAAAAATACAACCCGCGGCAAGGAAAACCTCACCTTGTTTTTCACACTCCTGCTGTGCTTGTTTTCGGAGTACGGGTCGTAACTTAGCGCCTCAAATTTCCCTGATACAATAATGAAGAAATCACTTTTTATTGCTTCGGCAATATTTCCCCTCTGTGCACTGGCGCAGGACGAGCTGGTTAAAAAAATAGAAAAAAACAGTAGCGACAGCGCTAAAGCCAAATTCGTATTTACGAAAGGAATCGATCTCGAAAGAACTTCTGTAAAGAACCAGGCCAGTTCCGGAACCTGCTGGAGCTACAGTACCAATTCCTTCCTGGAAAGTGAAATGATGCGTGCCGGTAAAAAACCGGTAGAGCTGGCACAGATTTATTCGGCAAGAAATGTGTACCTGGAGAAAGCAGATGCATATATCCGCATGCATGGCTCCGTAGCCTGGGGCGATGGCGGCGCCTGCCACGATGTGATCAACATGTATGCCAAGTACGGTGCTATGCCACAGAGTGCCTATACCGGCCTGAACTATGGCATGACAAAGAATAAATTTGCAGAAATGCAGGCCGTATTGCAAGGCATGCTGGATGCATTGGTAAAAAATCCTAATGGAAAACTATCGCCAAACTGGAAAAAAGCATTCACTGCAGTGATGGACAGCTACCTGGGAGAGGTACCGGAAACCTTCAAGTGGAATGGGAAGACATACACCCCGGAAAGTTTCGCTGACGAAGTAGTGGGCCTCAATGCCAACAACTATGTAGAGCTGTCTTCGTTTACAGACAAACCATACTACAAAAAGACCATGCTGATGGTGCCGGACAACTGGAGCTTCGATAAGGTGTACAATGTGAAAATGAAAGACATGACTGATATTATCGACTATGCACTGGAAAAAGGATATTCTGTATCCTGGGCTACAGATGTCAGTGAAAAATCCTTCAGCTGGAAAAATGGTGTTGCCTATGTACCGGAAAAAGATTACGACGATATGAACGATTCTGAAAAGAAAGAAATGTTCAACGGGCCGAAACCGGAAAGAGCGATCACTCCTGCTATGCGCCAGCAAGGCTTCGATAATTACAGTACTACAGACGATCACGGTATGCACATTGTCGGAACAGCTACAGACCAGACCGGCCGCGAATATTACCTGGTAAAAAACAGCTGGGGAACCACAAACGATTACAAAGGTTACCTCTATGTTACAAAAGCATACGTACAGTACAAAACCACAGCTTTCCTGCTGAACAAGAATGGAGTCCCTCCCGCGTTCAGGCAAAAGATGAACATGAACTAAAGTTGAAAATATAGAGTGCAAAGCCGGGCTGATATCAGCCCGGCTTTTTTGTTGAAAAGAGGCTACTTTTGTACCTGTTATGTATATCCAGAATCAGAAATTCAACGACGAAGAGACCCTGCTGGAACAACTGTTCGATTTTTCTTTAGGGGAAGCCACACCGGAAGTCACTGCTATGATGCAGGCGATCGACCGGGAAGTGCTGGACCACAAGGAATTCCAGGAATACAAAGCAAGCCTTAGTGATGAAGAAGAGATCATGGAGCTGGACGATGAAGAGCGCCGTATCCGCCTTGCGGAGCAGCTGATGGAACAGTACGCGGGCTTCGAAGTATCGGGAAACAAACTTTATGGCATCAAAGAGGCAGATAAAACCCTGCTCTACTCAATCGACCTGTACTGATGTTTACGATCTCACTGCATAAGGTTGAAGTGCTGGCTCCTTTTGGTCTGTACCCGGAGGAATGGGTATTGGGTAACCGCTTTGAGGTGGACATTGATGTGCAGACCGAAGTAAGCGACGTATCAGAAGGGCGCTTTGTTGACTACACCATTCTGAATGATATTATCAGGAGTGCTTTCGTTGCGGAAGAACAAACCCTGGAACGCGTGGCACAAAATATACATGCAGCGGCATACGCAGCGTTTCCCTTTGTACTGAAAATAAGGGTTACCGTCAGTAAATTGCAACCGCCTATGCCAGGTGTAATGGCTTGTGCCCGGGTCGTTTTTGAAGCCTGACATTTATACAGGAAATAGTGCTTTACAGGGTATGCTACCCTTGGCGAATTGCCTTACATTTGTGGCATGATGCAAGACCTTCACTCCTTTTTTTCTACCCTACACTATATAGAAACAATCGATCAGAGCGCATTTGAACCCTTGCAGTGGGGCGCCCAGATTTCTTATCCCTCCAATGGAAACTTTGACTGCTCCGGTGCAGATATTGTATTGCTGGGCTGCGGCGAGATCCGCGGGGAACAACAGGAAACCAAACATTACAGCGACACGCCTGATGCCATACGCGCACAATTTTATCAACTATACAACTGGCACTCCGGTATCAGCATCTATGATGCCGGAAATATCCTGCAGGGCGCTACGGCAGACGATACCAGGGCCGCGCTGCGTATGGTGCTGCAGGAATTGCATGATGCCGGTAAAACGGTGATTATCCTGGGTGGTAGTCACGACCTCACCCTATTGCAGTATGAAGTATTCAAAAGGGCAGAACAGATCATCAACGCTGCTGTGGTAGACATGCTGGTAGATCTTGACGAGTCTGAACTTACAACCTCACGCAGCTTTCTGATGGATATGCTTACCGGTAGCCCTAATTTTATCGGACACTACAGCCATATCGGCTTCCAGAGCTATTATGTGAACCCCGTAGTGCTGGAAACACTGGATAAAATCCGCTTCGACTTTTTCCGCTTGGGCAAAGTCAAAGAACATATAGAAGACATGGAGCCGGTATTGCGCAATAGCCACCTGTTCAGTTTTGATATGAATGCGGTGAAATATAGCGATGCCCCGATGAATAGAACAGGTAGCCCGAATGGTTTCAGCGGTGAAGAAGCCTGCGTGCTTACCCGCTTTGCGGGCATGAGCGACACACTTAGTTCCTTCGGTATCTATGGCCTGGATGAAAGGGCAGATAAGGATCATATGACGGCTACCCTTGCCGCCCAGATGCTCTGGTATTTTATCGATGGGTTCTTCCTGCGCAAGAACGAGGCTTCCTTGTCTGACAGGAATGAATTTGTGGAATACCACGTACAGTTTACGGGTAATGATATCATGTTCCTGAAAAGCAAGCGCAGCAACCGCTGGTGGATGCAATTGCCAGATGGGATGATGGAACCCTGCAGTTACAACGACTACCTGCTGGCCAGCGAGAATGAGATTCCGGAGCGCTGGTTGCGTATACAGGAAAGAGGGTAAGGTTTATGGGTGAAAAAAGTATAATTTCAAACGGGTCATGTATATGGCCCGTTTTATTGTTTAACGGATGCGGTATGAAAGATTGATCAGGCTTTTTTAAAGAATGTCAAAACTTTACCCTTTCCGGCCCTGACCTGCATTTATCTGTACAGATGACCGATATTTGCATTCAAAATCTTTAAGATTGCTCGAGCAGAAGAAAATAAACGAAGAAGAACGTGCGATACTGGTAGGCCTGGTGCACCAGCGCCAGACCGAACCCATGGTCAATGAATATCTGCTGGAACTGGCCTTCCTGGCCGAGACAGCCGGTGCACAAGTAGACCGGAATTTTATACAAAAATTGCCGAAACCGGATAGCCGTACTTTCCTGGGTAAAGGAAAGCTGGAGGAGATACGTACCTATGTGCAGGCCAAAGGGATCAACCTGGCTATATTTGACGATGAGCTGACCGGCTCACAAATTATCAATATCGAAAAAGCGATCGGCATCAAAGTGATCGACCGGAGTGACCTGATCCTGGATATTTTTGCACGGCGTGCCAAGACAGCACAGGCTAAGGTGCAGGTAGAGCTTGCCCAGTACCAATATATACTCCCCCGGCTGAAAGGTATGTGGCAGCATCTGGAGCGCCAGGGTGCAGGTATCGGTAGCCGTGGCCCGGGTGAGACAGAGATCGAAACGGACCGCAGGATCGTAAAGGATAAAATATCCCTGTTGAAAAAACGCCTGGCTGAGATCGACAAACAATCCTTCACCCAGCGTAAAGAAAGGGGTACTTATATCCGTGTGGCGCTGGTGGGTTATACAAACGTGGGCAAAAGCACGCTGATGAACATTATTTCAAAAGCAGATGTATTTGCCGAGAATAAATTGTTTGCAACATTGGATACAACTACCCGAAAGGTAGTCTACGAGCAGACACCCTTTCTGCTCAGCGATACGGTTGGTTTTATCCGCAAACTGCCGCATCACCTGGTAGAAAGCTTTAAGAGCACACTGGACGAAGTCCGGGAGGCGGACTGCCTGCTGCATGTGGTAGACATTTCACATCCTGCCTATGAAGATCAGATGGGTGTTGTTGTCAAAACCCTGCAGGACATCAAAGCCTTTGACAAACCGATAGTAACCATCTTCAACAAGATGGATCTCTATGAAGAGAAAACTTTTGATGAATGGCTGCCCGACCAGGTAAAGCAGGAAATGCTACTGGATTTGAATGAACGCTGGCAACATGCTACGGATAACAATGCCGTATTCGTATCGGCCATACAGCGCCGCAATATTGATGAACTGCGTGATACGATACTGAAAAAAGTAAAATCTCTGTACGAAAAGCAGTATCCTTACCTGTCGGATTTTTATTGAGCTCAAAAGACGTCTTTTTGCCGTCAGTATGTTCGTGAAGCAACAGTTTATATCTGGGCCCATAAGTAAAGGGAGGCTGCATTTAATGACCTACTTTGTTCAGCTTGTAGGTAAGGCTTAGCATACCATAGCGCTGCAATACATCAGAGCTTTGCTGCACCAGGTAGTTGTCCAATCCCTGGCGAATAACAGCCTGGTTTTTATCCAGGATGTCAAAGGCCTTCAGGGTTATAGAAGCGCGCTGGTTTGCCAGCACATAGCGGGTGATCTCAGCACTGAGCAAGGGTATACTCACCGGACCCGGGAAACTTTGTGCAGTATAGTATTTCAGCTTCGCGTCTACAGCAAAAAACCATTTTCTGTTTGGCTGATAGCTCAGGTAGCCTGTGCCGGAGTAATTGGCAAAGACATTGTTCAGCTCCCGGCTGATGCTGTAGCGTGCATCAGAAACCTGTACTACGAAGCCGATGCGCGCATTCCATTTGTCCTTCTTTTTCCGGTTGTTTATAGAGAGACCGAGCTGATGCATCAATGCTGTATTCTGATTGGCTACGCCATTCACAGGACTTTCGGAAAGCTGCAGTCCTTCATTGATATCGACATTGATATCAATACCCAGTCTGCGTAGCGGCCTGCTGTAGGAACCATCGAAGTGCAGGTTTGCCGCATAGGGTGTATTGATCCATTGTGCCTGCCTGGTCAGGTTGGGTAAAATGTTGATCGCAGTACCGATTTTATTTTTTGTGTACTGGCCGCCGATATCTGCAAACAAAGAAGATAGCTCAAACTGATTGTGATGCATATAAGCCAGGTGTACACTGTGTTGGTATTCCGGCTGTAACGCCAAGTCGCCGCGGATGCCGGATAAGGGGTTAGAGAAATACAGTACCGGTAACAGCTGGCGCGCCTGAGGCATCTGCGTTTGTGTACTGTAGTTTAATTCCAGCGATTCTCCCGACCGCATTTCCTTTCTCCAGAACATAGAGGGGAGCAAATACGAAAACACAGATTTACTTTTCATACCATTGTGCAGTGCCGGTTTCATCCAAATGCGTTTAGCTTGTAAGCCGATATTCCATTGGTGCCCGTGGCTGCCGTTTTTGAGGCTCAGGCCCGGAGAGAGGGACCAGTATTCGTTATTTATCTGCGGACTCAATGAGTCTACAGCCCTGCGCTCAGGAATCAAAGTGCCTTGTGTACGCAGCAGGAGCTCTTTGTACAACGACATACTGAGTTTAGGCTCCAGGTAAATGTTTTTCCAAAGCAAACGTGCTGCGGAGACAAAGAGATTGGCCTGTTGCCGTTCCGTTTCATTGTCCTGGAACTGGTGGTTCAGCAAGTCTATACTGCCGGAGGGAAAATGCGTATTGCTCTTCCAGTTGTACCGGCTTTGCTCCTTTGCATAGCTCAGGTCTACGCCGCTTTGCAGCAGCTTCCACTTTGTGTCCAGCACTTTGTGCACCCAGCTGCTGCTCAGGTTTAGTTTGGCGGCGGACCCTGCTTCCTGGTTGTCCTCTGTGATCCGGTTCACAGTATCGGCATCAGTGATCGCGGCACTGCTGGCCTGGTTGTTGCCGGTATTGTTTTTCTGTTGGGCATTCAGGCTCAATATCAGCTGGTTCGCACTGTCTATCTGGTCATACCATTTTCCGGATACGTTGTTGGTCAGGTTATCCTTGCGGAAAGTTTCCTGTTCTTCTGTACGATAATTGGCTCCTGAAGGCAGGTAATTGGTCAGGTCAGTCAGGTTGTTCTGTGTTTTGGAAAGACCGTTGCCAATATAGTTGATGCTGAAACGGTTTTGTCGCCGCAGCTCCAGCCCATAGTTAAAACCCACGGCGCCCGATGTGTTTTTTCCCGTTATGGGTTGCCCGAAGTCAATTGGTAACTCATCGAGATTATTCATACCACCGCCGTTCATCAGGTTGCCCATACCGCCATTGAAGTTGATGTAATCGTCAAAAGAAAAACCGAACTGGTTGATGTTGTTAAGCGTGCCCAAGGCAGCGAGCTGGCTTTTGGGCCGGAACTGGAACGCCTTAGCTGCGGCATCACCACGCTGGCCGCTTGCCAGGCCGGCTCTGAGTTCACCGAAATAACCAGCTTTTTTATCGGCTTTTAGCTTCAGGTTGATGGTCTGGTCGCGTGTACCATCGTCTATACCTGAGAAGGCACTTTCGTCGCTGTGCTTGCCGAAGGTCTGCACTTTATCGATGGCATCAGCGGGCAGGTTTTTAGTTGCAATTTTTGGGTCCGTTCCGAAAAATTCTTTTCCGTCCACCAGCACTTTTTTTACATCCTTTCCCATCGCTTTGATGTTTCCTTTTTCATCTACCTGCATGCCGGGCAATTGCCGCAGCAGATCTTCTACAGGGGCGTTGGGCTTTACCCGGTAAGAACCGGCATTGTACTCAACCGTGTCACCTTTGATACTGACAGGGATACGCTCACCTGAAATAATGACTTCTTTCAGGTTTTGCTCATCTATATTATTATGTAGCACCAGCACGGGCAAGATTTTCAGCCCTTCACTTTTTGTCTGCACTATCTTTTCATACTCCGTATAGTAGCCGGGTAGTGCTGCCTGCAGAATATACTCATCGTCTGCGGCGTCTTTGATGGTAAAAAGCCCTTCCTTATTCGTAATGGCAAAGGTGGCCAGAGTAGAGTCTGAAGGGTAAAGCAGGGAAACAGACACTCCGGCCAGCGGCATTCCTTTACTGTCGAAAACACTACCGCTGATCAACGCTGCTGTTGCCGGCAGCCGTACTGCCAGGAATAAAAAAAGTAGAAATTTTATTTTCATAGGAATAAACATGAACAGTTGCGGCCATCTGTTCGCAGAGAAACAGAGAGTATATGATGGACGTTTTACTTAACGGACGATAACCCGGTTGATGTGTACCCCTTCACCACCATGTTGTGCCTTCATTTCCTCTTCTTTCTCCTGTACGATCTTCTTAAATTGTTCGGGGTTTACTTTTTTGCCTTTGACCGGCTCCTTTATTTTAATACCGGGGTCCTCTCCGGGTGTAACAGCGGTGGCGGTTACCGTCAGGTTTTTTCCTACAGAAGCTTCCAGTACCAGTCCCGGCAAACCATTGATACCCATAGGGCCTGCAGCTACCGGGATTCGGGATGTGTACCAGGCGGTAATAGTATCCTTATCCGTGATCGCAATGGCCTCCTGCAGAGGGTAGTCGAGCAGCATCTTCTGGCGGCCGCTGATTTTCCATTTCAATTTTTCACCGCTACCGCTGATCAGGAATTTTTTACCCATAAACTCTTTTTGCTCCACAGTACGCCCTGTAGCCAGTTCAGTGTAGGTTTTTTCTTCATTGCCACCGTTGCTGATCTCAATCCTGATGTTGGAGTTTTCGCCTGCGGCTGAAAATTCCGAGCTTTCCTTTTGAGGCGTTACCAGATTCTCATACAAAGAGTTTGCTGCGGTGAAATACAATACCATACCCGATCGGTGTTCTTTGGGCAGCATGGCGGCAAATTCCTTAGGTACATTTTCCATACTAAGATCCAGGCGGTTCACCATTTCATATTGTACGGTTCCTCTGGTGTTTGGGGCATTCGTGTCTGCTGCTACGGCAAGCATTGTAAGCGATAATAATAGTCCTGTTATCATACACTGTTTTCTTTTGGTCAAAAGTAGCTGCGCTGATAAGCCATAGCGGTTAATGCAGGCTCAATTAAGGTTAATTAAGGTTAAGGAAACTTGGGACCGGCAGCAGAATGCTTTTC
The DNA here is from genome assembly GCA_035497375.1 of Chitinophagaceae bacterium. Lineage (GTDB taxonomy): Bacteria > Bacteroidota > Bacteroidia > Chitinophagales > Chitinophagaceae > Rurimicrobium. Next base: position 20,328 of record DATJDO010000430.1, read on the forward strand.
TTTGTGAAAAATAATTGCGGGAGTATATGCACAAAAAAAGACGCCTGCGTACCCTTGGTCTTTTGATGGGCATCAGTTTTCTGATGCTGGCGGGCTTTATGCTGCGTTGGTTGTACCTGCAGTACGGTGAGGAGAAGCTGGCACTGAATTACAAACTGAAAACGTTGTTCGATCAGAAGATGGCTTTTTATTTCGACGAAGCGTTTAAATCGAAGTATCTGCTGGCACGCAACCTCAGCGATAGTATGCTATCTGCAGGCGACAGCTTATTGGTCATAAATGACAGTGTCACTGTAGCGGCGTTGACAGATGCCCATACCTGGCCTGCAGCGCAGCACGTCAACAAGATGCGTACTGCAAAAAGCACCATCCTGATGCGGCATGAAATGAGCATTAACCAGGACAGCGCTTCTGTTAAAAGCCATACGAACCAAAAGACGGAAATGCGTATTGATGTGCTGCCCGATGGTGCCGTATCAAAGTCTACATTTATTTCCGATTCTTTTTCCAACCCTGAAGAAGGGGTTATCAAGTCTGGTATTATCAAGATTCTTTCCGGGTTGGAGCGAGATGTGCTGCAGCTGACGGTGGATACTATGGCATTTAAAAAAGACCTCGAAAAGCTGATGAGCCGGCTGTACCCGGGTATCACATATCAACTCCATACCATACCACCCGGCGATATGCTGATCGTGCCGGCACCTAAGAATCAATCGTTCTTTTCTTTTTCAGTTGGAAAATACCAGTGGTTTATTTTCAAAAGCCTGCTGCCTCAGATCGGTTTTTGTATCGCGTTGCTCGGGTTGTGCAGTATTGCGTTCCTGCTATCTTATACAACGGTACGGCGGCAGATACAATTGACAGAACAGAAGAACGATTTCATCAGCAACATGTCGCATGAGTTGAAGACTCCGCTTACTACGGCCCAGCTGGCACTTGAAGCATTCACACATTTTGATATCAGTACCGACCCGCAGAAAACAAAAGAGTACTTACAAATAGCTACATGGGAAATGAAACGGCTCGAAATGCTGGTAGACAATGTGCTGAACAATGCAAGACTGGAAGAAAGCCGCATCGCTTTTCAAAAGGAAACGCTATCGCTATATGCAGTACTGGCACAACTGATGCAGCAGCTACAGTCTGCCGGTAAAGAGTTGCACAAGTGTTTAATCTTTGAAAGCAGCAGCACGATCCTCCCGTTTTTTGGAGACAAGCTGCACCTGCAGGGTGCTTTGTACAACATCGTCGATAATGCGATCAAGTACGGAAGAAAAAGCATCATGGTCAGCTTAACGGAAAACAATACACACATCCTGATCACGGTAACAGATGATGGGCCGGGTATACCGGCGGCATATCGCACGAAGATCTTTGACAAGTTTTTCAGAGTACCGAATGGCAACGAGCACCTGATCAAAGGGCATGGTCTGGGCCTGCACTACGCACGCTACGTTATCGAACAGCATGGGGGCAAGATCAACGTCACCGATGCTGCAGGACAGGGTTCCGTTTTTTATGTTGCCTTACCTAAATATATCCCGCATGAACACTAAGGTGCTGTACATAGAAGACGAACTGCATATGGCCAGGATAGTGACGGAGACACTGACGCTGAAAGGATACCTGGTGCAGCACAAAAAAGACGGGACGAAAATACTGGAGCATATTGCCCAGTTCCAGCCAGATATCTGTGTGCTGGATGTGATGTTGCCTCATATAGACGGGTTCAGCCTGGGCAGTACGATTCGTGCCTTGCATGCACATTTGCCGGTCATCTTCCTGACCGCCAAAGGTCAGACACAGGATGTGCTGGACGGGTTTTCCGCAGGGGGTACCGATTATCTCAAAAAGCCTTTCAGCATGGAAGAACTGATGGTGCGTATCGATAACCAGGTCAAAATCAGCCGCCGCCAGGCCCAGGGTGCAGCCGCCGGTGAATATACTTTAGGGAATGCCCGTTTTATCCCTAAACGTTTCTTGCTGGAATCGGCGCAACGCAATACAAGGCTCTCACATAAAGAGGTGGAGATACTGACTTATTTCTGCATGCATCAGAATGAAATTATCGACAGGCGTGTACTGATGCAAATGGTCTGGGGCGACGATTCGTTTTTTCAATCACGGAACCTTGATGTTTATGTCAGCAAGCTGCGCGCTTACTTTGAAACTATTGAAGGTGTGGAGATCTTTACGTTGAAAGGAATAGGGTATCGCTTTGTGGTACTATAAAAACAAGACCTATAAGGTTTTTGGAAACCTCATAGGTCTGAAAGGATTTTTACAGCAGGAACCCGAGCTCCTAACCGGCACAATCTTTTGTTTGATCAGTGCTCAAACCTGATCTCGTACAGGTTCGGCCACAGTTTGCCGGTCACATAGATTTTACCGGTCTCAGGGTTATAGGCAATACCGTTCAGTACATCCGCCTCAGGATTTTTATTGCGTGCTTCGTAGGCCAGCGGACTGAGGTCGAGGCGACCCGCTACCTTTCCGTTCGACGGGTCGATCTTGACAATAAAGTTCGTCATCCATACATTGGCATAAATATAACCATTGATGAACTCCAGCTCATTGATATAGGTGAGAGGAACACCAACATCTGTCACTTTCAGGGTCTTTACCGGTTTCAGGTCGGCGGGGCTGAGGAAGGTCAGTACGTCGGTACCGTCGCTCATAATAATCTCTTGTCCATTGGTCGTCATACCCCAACCTTCAGCATTGGCATAGTTGAAGGTGCCGGTCTGCTTGAACGTATTCGCATCGTAGATAAAACCCATCTGGTTTTTGTACGTGATTTGGTACAGCTTGTCGCCAACAACGACAATCCCTTCTCCAAAATATTTGCTTCGGTCCAGCTCAGCTTTTGAGCTGAACTTACCATTGGTAATATCAGTAATACCGATCATGGATTTCACCGCAGGCAAGTTGTCGGGTGAACCGGTACTCTCATACAAACGGCCTTTATGAAACAATAATCCTTCTGTAAACAGCTGTATATCGTGCGGATGGGCCTGTACGACCACGTGACTGATCAAAGGTACAGGAGGATGGACGGTTTCTTCTGTTTTCGGGGTTTCTTCAGGCTTGCTTTCTTCCTTACAGCTCCATACGCTGAGCGTAAGGGCTGAAGTAACGAGGAGCATAGAATATCTGGAAAAAGCACGTAAAAGCATCTGTGTCTCTGGGGTTTTGTGTCGGCAATTTATATAAGATATGGTTTCAGGCCATCGGCCAGAAGTCTGTCGTTGCTCAGGCGGGGCACTTTATTCTGTCCGCCCAGCTTTCCGATGCTGCGCATATACTCGATAAAGGCTTTGGGTTGCAGGCGGCTGATCTGTATGGTCTGGAGGATACCGCCGCGGATCAGGTCGTCGTAATACACGTTTTTTTCGCGGAGCACATTGTCCAGGGTTTGTGCAAAGGCCTGCATATGATCCGGCTCTTTCTCAAACGAAATCAGCCATTCGTGGTACGGCAGAGAGCCGTCCGGCGTCTGAATCATTGGCGCTACGGTAAACTCAATAATATGCGCTCCGTGCTGCTGTGCCGCTACGCGCATCGCATGCTCTACTTCTTCGGCGATCACATGCTC
>DATJDO010000431.1:0-2995 GCA_035497375.1 Chitinophagaceae bacterium
CCAGTATTTCTGTCTCCCTGCGCGTAAGTGGAGAGGCATCACTTCTCTGGAAACTGCTGATCACCATGCGTGCGATATTGGCACTCATAGGCCCACCACCTTCCATTACCTCGTGAATAGCGGATATTACTTTTTCAGGAGATGAATTTTTGGTGAGATAGCCCGAAGCACCGGTACCTAATGCGCGAAAAATATGATTGGGTTGATCATACACAGTAAGCATCAGGATATAAGTATCGGGCAATAACTTTTTGAGCTTCGGCAGTGCATCAATACCCGACATACCCGGCAACTCGATATCCAGCAGGATCACGTCAGGCTGATCGCTTGCCAGTTTCTTCAGGGCATCTTCCACATTGCTGTAACTGCCCGCTACTGCTACTTGTTTTGCTGCCTCCAAAAGGAATACATATCCTTCCCTGATGGTTTTATCATCTTCTATCAGGCAGACCCGTATTTGCTTTGCTGTGCTCATAAATACTCTTTTTATTTGTTTGTATCTTTCAGATAAAGGATGACCTGTGTCCCATACCCTGGTTTACTGACTATTTCGAAAACCGCATCCATCCGGCTTGCGCGGGTGCGCATATTTTTCAGGCCATTCCCCTGTTGTGCCACATCAGTATCGAAACCGGCTCCATTGTCCACCAGCCTTACCTGTATGACTCCCGGAAGCCTGCTGACCTGGAACAGTACCTGGCCGGACTCTGCATATTTCAGGCAATTATTCAATGCCTCTTTCCAGATCATGATAAAATTACGGCTTTTGTCCAGGGGCATTTTGTACTCTCTGAAACCATCCTCATTACCGGAGGCAGTAAACCGGATTCCCGTTTCAGAAAATAGTTCGGAAGCCAGATCGCTCACATGATGAATGATCTCATAGAGATTGTCATTTGACGGTTGCAGGGACCAGAGAATATCTCTCGTGCCTGCATACAATTGCTGCGAGTTGTCCTGTATCTGTTGTATAATACGGTCTGCTTCGGCATTGTCCGATGATCCCAGTTTCGATTTAAGCACATTGGTCAGCACATTGATCCGTGTAAGCTTGTTACCGACCTCGTCATGAAAATCCTCCGCAGTCCGTTCCCTTACCCTGCTTTGTTCTTCTTTCCGCAAAGCGTCTTCCCGCAGCCTGCGCTTTGACTTCCTCCTGTTGGCTGCATACTGCAGGTAAACACCAAATAAAATGGCCAGCACAAAAATGGAAATAACAAACCAGATGCTTTTATGGAAAGGTGTCCTGATCGTAAATGTATAGCTTAATATTGCCTGCCTTTGCACTACACCATCAATTTTACACATCACTTTCAGGGTGTACGCCCCAGGTTCAAGCCCCAGGAAATTAATGGTATTTTCTTCACTCCATTCCGACCAGTTTCTGCCCGAACCTTCGAGTATATAACGGTAAAGGATTTTACCAACAGGGCTCAGTGTAATGGCCTGTAAGGAAAAGCTGACATTATTATGCTTATAAGGCAGGCACAGCTGCTGCGGTATGTTGTACCAGCCGGAATTGCCGGTATAAAAACCGGGATCTATGCGCTTGCCTCCAAATAGTTTCACAGACTCCAGTACAATATAGCCCGGTGCGGCGCTGACAGGCTTTGATTCAGGAGAATAGCAGGAGACTCCTTCTGTAGTACCAAACCATATACGGCCGTCCTTATCCGCAAATGAGGCATTACTATTACTTTCCAGGCCCAGTATCCCGTTATCCTTTCCATACACACGGATTAAAAACCCACCGGTTTTGGCCCGGCTGATCCTGCAGATTCCTCTGCCGGTTCCTGCCCATATATTACCATTTGCATCCCGGGTAAGGTTATAGATAAAATCTGAGCCCAGCCCATTTTTGGAGTTAAGAATACTCCAGTTTCCCTGTCTCATATTGTATACAATGATCCCCCCTTCGCTGGTACCGATGTATAAATAGGCTCCCTCATTGACCATACATTGCACAGGAATGCTATCCAGGAATGTATTTCTTTTCCAGGGCAACACTATTCCTTTGTTCAGTAACCAGAACCCGGATTTTGTTCCCGCCAGTATGCTATCCTCCCCAATCTCGGCAAAAGCCAGCGGAGCTGCATTTCCAAGCTTCAGAAACGCAGGCATTCCTTTGTCAATGCACAGGGCGCCTTGGGGTAAGCCTGCAAAAACACGGTTGCGCTTATCGCAGAACAATGTTGAGATTTGCCTGACTCCTGTATGGTAAGGGCTGAGGTCAAAGGGCCTCAGCCGGCCTTCCTTCAAATGGAACAAACCCATGTTCCTTGTACCGACCCACAAGCCGGCATCTTGCTGCCAAACGATACCGGTAACAGGATCATTACTTAATTCCGATGCCGGGATATCGCGCGCCTGTGCCCCCAGCTGGTAGGAGCAGAGACGCCCCTCGTAACTGGAAAAATACAGGGTACCTTTTGTATCCCCTGTTATGCCGGTGACCTGTTTGTTGCGCAGACCTGAGCTCTCCCCGATACTAACGAAAGGCCCTCCGGAATAGCGAAACACACCTTCCCCATCGCTGCTCATCCACATATTGCCTTCCCTGTCACAGAGTATATCCCATACAACATTGCTGGTTAATCCATTCTCATGATCGAACCTGGTCACCGTATTCCCATCTTTGCGAAAAACCCCATTGGTAGAAGTAAACCAAAGCTGACCATTCTGATCTTCTGCAGCATTCAGCAAGGGTAAGGTAATTTGCTGCATTCCTGCAGCTGTAAAAGGCGCAATAGCATTGCCACTGATATAATACAGCCCTTTATTGCATAGTAACCAGCACTCCCCTTTATTATCTTCAAATATTTTCAGAACCCGCACCTGCGGATCTGCGCTGCGAAAGCTATCCGTTTCCCGGTAATCATTTTTTTCATCAAGTATGTATACCACTCCATTTTCAGAGGCAACCCTGAGCACTCCCTTTTTATAGCTTACTGTCAGCAGACGCTCTCTGAAGCTTACAGGGTAGGCTTTATTCTCT
>DATJDO010000432.1:0-4283 GCA_035497375.1 Chitinophagaceae bacterium
GGTACGTTTTGAATAATTGAGGTAGAGTTGCTGGTTGTCTTTGAGCTGATAGGCAAGGTAGGCAGACGGAAACAGGTTCAGAAAGGAGTTGGAGTACGACAGGTTGCCGACGTTGCCTGCTGTACCGCTGTAGGTGGCATATTCCAGTCTCAATCCTCCCTGGTAGCTCCATTTTTTTATTTTATCGGTGTAGCTGGCATATGCGGCATGCGTATGCTGATCGTAATCATAACTGTTGAGCAGCAGGCTGTCTGTAACAGGTGCTTCCCCGGGCAGGGTGCGGGTTGGTGTGTTCTGGGACTTGAACCAGAAGTTTTGTGTTTTCAGGCCGGCATCCAGTTTTCCTTCTTTTGTCAGGAAAGGTGTCGTGAAGTCCGTCTGGGCATTGAAGTTGTTGTTACTGTTTTGGCTGGGTACATCCTGTGCGATAGGGCCATAAATATAATTGCGTTCGCCGTCCAGCATATTGCTGCGCAGGGTTTGCCGTACATCCGTATTGGAAAAAGAATAAGTCAGGTCTGTTACCAGCTCCTGTTTGGGTTTCCGGAACTTATGTTTCCAGTTCAGATTAGACGAGGAGCTTTTAGGGTATCCATTAAATTTTTCAACCCTTTCCTGTATGCTGTAGAGCACGCCGGGGGCAGAGAGCAGGTCAAATTCCTGGCTGCCTTCAGAACCGAAGCGCATCAGGTTGTAATTCTGTGTCAGGGAAACCGTATTCTGTGTATCGATAGTATAGCCTATGGTCAGCGAGTTGAACCAGCCGTTGAACAGTCTTTGGTAATCACCATATGTGTAGGAGCCTGAGTCATTACTGGTATTTTTCCGCTCGGTTGTCGTTCGCTGGTAGTTGTCGCTAATGCGGAAATTGCTGTTCAGGGCAAAATTCCATTTGTTGCGGCGAAGGTTCAGATTCAAGCCTCCGTTGTATTTTCCGCGGGTACCGATACCCAGGGTCGTACTGCCGTTCAGTCCCGAATTTTTGTTCGTTTTGGTGATGATATTAATAATACCGTTGCTTCCCTGTGCATCATATTTGGCGGAAGGATTAGTGACTACTTCCACACTTTCAATACTGGCTGCAGGTAAAGATTGTAAGGCAGAAGCGACGTCGCCGGCCAGCAAAGTAGCCGGTTTGCCGTCGATGAGAATAGTGACACTGCTTTTGCCCCGCAGGCTTACCCCCCCTGCTGCGTCAACGGATACGGAAGGAATGTTCTGCAAGACGTCGGCCGCCGTACCGCCGCTGGAAGTGATATTCTTTTCTACATTAAAAGTCTTTTTGTCAATGCCCATTTCGAGCATACTTTTTTCCCCGATTACTTCTACTACTTTCAGGGATGTTTCCGATTTCCGGATCCTGATGGTTCCGAGGTTGATGCTGGTGTCCGTATTGGCGATCAGGATACCATCCAAGACTTGTTCGCTGAAGCCCAGGCCCGTTATCCGCAGCCTGTAGGTTCCGGTACCCAGGTGTTCTATCCGGAAGCTGCCATCCTCCTCGCTCAGTGCACCGTCAGCAAGGCTGCTGTCTGCCTGGCGCAATACAGCTACCGAGGCGCCTTCAACAGGTTGACCGGATTCGGATTGGAGGAGTATGCCTTGTAAAGTGGCATTGGAGCTTTGTGCAAAAATGGAAGTAAAGGATAGGGAAAAAAGAAGGGTAAACAAAAATTTCATATGATGAAATGATAGGGAGCAAGGAATTTTTATGAAATAGTGCAAAGGTGTGCGAATAAAAACGGAATTGTACGGCCTGTTTCTGTTAAAGTCGTTAAATAATCCTCAAATGAGTAGCATATTAATTCGATAACTTTGACGGGTAATCATAATGGATCATAAGGACGCTATAGCAAGCCGGGCCGGATCGGTAACTTATACGGTAGGGTCACTATCCTTGCATTGCCTGAAAATGGGCAATGGGAAGAAACTTGTCCTGGCTTTTCACGGGTATGGAAACGATGCGTCCTTATTTTCGTTCCTGGACCAGGAGGGGTACACCATATTGAGCTTTGACCTGCCTTTCCAGGGCAAATCGGATGCAGAACCCGGCTGCTGCCTTGAGAACCAGGACCTGGTCGCGCTGACCAGGCAAGTAATGAAGGAATATGGGGTTTCGAAGATCGGTCTGTTGGGTTTTAGCCTTGGCGCAAGGGTTTGCCTTTGCATCACAGAGCAGCTGCCTGAAGCGGTCGGTAATATCGTATTGATCGCGCCGGATGGTATCAGGCATAATTATTTTTACCGTTTTTTTACCGGAACCAAACCAGGAAATTTCTTATTTAGAAGCTTTGTCCGGACTGGTGATACCTACCTGAAACTGTTCTCACTATTGCATCGCCTACGTTTGCTGAACCACTATAAATACCGCTTTGCTTTGCAATATATCCGTACAGATGCCTCGAGAAAGTTGTTGTATAATATCTGGATGGCTACACGCAAACTGAATGCCAGACTATCACGTGTAAAGCGTGAGGTCGCGGCACGTCATATCCCTGTACATATACTCATGGGGGAAGAGGATAGTGTTATCCCGCTGCGCAACGCTAAGATTTTTAAAGGGAAAAATGAACAGATACACATCCATGTTTTTCAGAGGGGACATAATCTGCTGCAATTTGAGGAGGTAAAAGGTACGGTAGCTGCGTGGCTTTTCAGGAGCAATCATGCAACTTTGCGGGGATGATGTTCAGCATAATTTGTATCGGTCTTGCAATTGTTTATGTATTGCTGCTCCTGTTGTACAGGGCCGGCTGGCTGTTGCAGCAAAGCTTTGCTCCGGAGCAAGACCGTAAATATGTAACTACGATCTCCGTGGTCATTGCTGCCCGGAATGAAGAGGCCAATATTGAGGCCTGCCTGCGCAGCATCTGCCAGCAGGATTATCCTGCATCCTTGTTTGAGGTCATCGTGGTCGACGACTTTTCTACCGACAGAACAGCAGAGATTGTTGCGGCTATGGCTGCTCCCCATATCAAGCTGCTTCGCCTGGCAGATCATGTACCTGCGGGCGAACGCATTCGCTCTTACAAGAAAAAGGCTTTGGCTACCGGTATCGCACACAGTTCCGGGGCGCTTATCGTGACTACAGATGCAGATTGTTTTGCAGGCAGGGCATGGTTGAGTACTATAGCGGCTTACTATGAACAATACAAGCCCGAAATGATCGTTGCTCCTGTTCGTTTCAGTAATAATTTTTCGCTGGTGCAGCTTTTCCAGTCGCTGGACTTCATGACCATGCAGGGCATTACAGTGGCTACCGTTCGCCTGTCGCTGGGCATCATGTGCAATGGTGCCAATCTCGCTTTCACCCGGCTTGCGTATAACCATGTTGGGGGCTACAGTGGGGTAGATCATTTGGTATCCGGCGATGATTACCTTTTGCACATGAAAATAAAGCAACAATACCCCAGGGGTGTCCGCTACCTGAAATCAAGCTCTGCCATTATAGACACGCTGCCGCAAGCCAGCTGGGGACAATTTTTGCAACAGCGTATCCGCTGGGCCTCAAAAACCGGAAAGTATAAGGACCGCAAGACAACAGGCATCCTACTCCTGGTCTATCTGTTCAATTGCTCTTTGTGGGGCTTGTTTATCTATAGTTGGTTTCAATATCAGTATTTTGAGTTGTTGTTAAAAATATTGATTGTCAAAATAATAGCAGAATTATTATTTTTATATGCAGTTTCGGATTTCTTTCAAAAAAAGAAAGAATTATTCCTGTTCCCATTCCTGCAACCCCTGCATACGGCATATATCGTTGTTGCCGGTTTTTTAAGCAGGGTAGGGAAGTTTGAATGGAAACAACGAAGTACTGACAATAAATAAAAAGAGAGCTTATGCGTAAAGCAGTTTTTATCGGTTTCGTCCTGTTGTTGCTGGCATTGACGGGTTATGTGTATTGGTTTTACTACCGTTCTTACGGCGATGGTTTCCGGGAAGGCTACTTTCAGAAATTTGCCAGGAAGGGCAATGTGTTCAAATCGTATGAAGGAGAGTTGGTACAGGAAGGTTTCGGCAATCGTAAAAAGAACAAGGGTACAGGCTTTTCAGCCGACTACTTTTATTTTTCGGTAGTCGATGAGCGGATAGCCGACTCGCTGGAAAAATGCATTGGCAAGATGGTAAAGCTGCATTATACCCAGTATCTGCGCTCCCTGCCCTGGAGAGGTGACAATTACAATGGCAGAAACGAAGAGCCGGGTCAGTATATTGTAGACCGGATTGAACTGGTCAAAGAATACTAAAAAGCAAGGCAGGATCAATTGATCCTGCCTTGCTTT
>DATJDO010000433.1:0-2461 GCA_035497375.1 Chitinophagaceae bacterium
AAGCTTCGCCAGCTACATGATCCATGTAGTTCAGTTCCGCTTAGTATGTATGTTTTTATTCAGAACCCGGAGCTATGGAGTCCGGTTTATTACTATGATCTCCGAGCAGGAACAGTATATCTTCCTTTTATCAGAAACAACTATCTGTACACCATTCTTCAGATCGCCAATGATTCACAAAACCCTTGCTGCTTGCGGATGTAAAGGTAGCCGCACTCCTTAATTACCTCGCTGTGAATTCCCTTCTTTTTTCCAACTGTGAATTTCCTTCAACATAGCTTTTCCCATCCCTGTAAAAACGGGGCGGATGGCCAAAATAATTCTTAAAGGCATGAATAAAATTTTCAGCAACATCATAGCCAACCATCGATGCAATCTGGTTCACAGAGGTTGTTGTTTCCCTGAGCAACGTCATAGACTTTTCAAGCCGGATCTTTTTGATAAAGGCGGACACCGTATAACCGAAAAGGCTTTTGAATTGCCGGTACAGAAAGGAGTCGCTCATACCAAATTGCCGCGTCAGATCGGCGATACGCAGCTTACCATCTATGTTCTTTTCAATAAAATCCTTCATCGCCAACAGTCTCTCCTGAGTGGTGCTATCCACAGGAGCTGCGTCGGCAAAGGACTTCGAGTGTGTGCGGATATAATGGAGCAAGAGGTCCAGCACCCTGGACTGCAGGTTCAGCTCGGTCTCGCTGGCCGGCATCCTGCAGTAAATAATCTGCTCCAGTAAGGTTTTCATTTTTGCATTGATCTTCCCTGCGCTTTGCAACAGGATGCGCTCACTCTTCCTGCTGGTGCTATGGACAAGCTGTTCCAGTTCCGGATGGGCACTGAGCAACCTTTTGATATAAGAGGGGCTGAATACAATATGGACACAATGATAATTGCCCGGTTCAAAATACACGGATTCTGTTATCGGTGGCAGATAGAAAAACTGGGCTGTATTTTCCTCCAGCACTATCTTTCCCAACACCGGGAGCTGCGCCACCGGGCTACCTTTCAGCATGTAGTTGATGGTCAGCATACGCCTCTGGGTCATGGCGGTAAGGGTAATAGCCGTGTTGATCAAAAAATGATGCTGCCAGACTTCATAGTCTTTTCCTTTAAAGGTCTGCGTCAGTATGGTACCGAATGCTCCTGATGTCTGCACGGCTTTGGCATGGGTCATCACCAGGTGTGCGTATTCCGCAGTTACTTTTGCCGGTACACATTGCTCACTCCATTGTTCTGGTAAAAGAAATTTCATAGGCCGCTATTAAATGAATTGCAGCGTTTCACCGTACCAGGTCTACTGATGCTGCAGGTCACCTTACCGCTCTCCGTAAAACACTTTTTAATTATATTTCTACTACTACTCATGCGACAAAAGTAGCAGGTGATTTTTTCCTAAGGCAGGGATAAAACCACGATTTTAATTTTCGTGTTTTTTTCCCTGCTTTCACTACAACGATAGCGGTGCATTGGTTCTGAAGCGTTACGTGTGTGGTGCAATGCCTTAGAAAATACTGCATCCTGGAGTCCATGTTTTTTGAAGACGCAAAGCAAAGAGCTCTTATACAGGAAAATGGTTCTTATTCATTTAGGCAAGCCGCAGGGGAATGCCACAGCCTCACCGGCAGCCACCAAAAGACCAACGTAAATGGCTTGCTCGTTTTGCTTCTTTGGTGTAGCCAGGCACTGTACAGAGCACTGACTGACAGGCTGGGTACAATGAGACATACGCGGTAAAAAGGATTATTTTTTCAACACCTTTCCCCGGTAAAAGACTTGCCCATCTTTGCTTACAGAGAGCAGATACAGACCATTGGGGCAGGCTGAAAGGTTTATGCTCTGGCGCAGGGCCCGAAGGCTGGTTTGCTCCAGTATGGTTTGTCCCAGTTCGTTACACACGAGTATTGAATACGTGCCGGATAAGAAAACAGCGGCGTCAATATATAAGCAGTTGGTTACCGGGTTAGGTGACAGTCCAAACGCTAATTCTGCCGCATCAGGCACACTGCTGGTGCCTGTATACAACAGTGCGTATGCTGTATCGGTACAACTACCGGAGGCATCCTGAACCACCTGCATCACGAGGTAAGTTCCCGGACCAGCGTACATATGTATCGGATTGGGTATAGTTGTTGTTGCCCCATCCCCGAAATACCAGGTCTGAGCAGCAGCATTATCGGCAGTGCTGGTAAAAGCCACCGTGCCTGCAGACAAGGTATAAGAGAAGCGGGCCTCTGTACGATATTGCCCCAGGTGCCAGTACCGCATACTATCATAAGCCACCGCCTTTACAGCGGTACGTATATCAGCAGCATCGGCAGTACTCAGTGTATAGTTGTAACTGATCGCTATCGGATTTTTACGGAATAGTGCGGTATAAAAACAGCAGGCAGCAGCATAAGACCCGGCCTGAGACGGATGGCTTTCATCAGCGTCGTAAAGCTCTATACCAGGAAAACGGGTC
>DATJDO010000434.1:0-4232 GCA_035497375.1 Chitinophagaceae bacterium
CACTGGCAGCATCGATCAGGGAGGCCCTAAGCCTGCCGGAGCTGCTGCCTTCTGTAGCCGCAACGGCCTGGGAAAGAACAAAAAACACAAATGACTGGAAAGAAATAGCAAGTCAGATCATTAACTGGTAATTTTAAGAAGTGAATCAAGGGAAGCGTTCTATAAGGGAAATTATTGCACTGATGACAGTGATACTTTTTGTCGTCCTGTTGCCATACGATATGCTTTATTCTACAGTGGCCATATATCCAATGGCCCTTGTTGCGCTTTTTTCATTGAGCAAACAAAGGTTGCGCAGCATACCGCATCAGGCATGGATTTTCTGCATTATTTTCCTCCTGAGCGTCTCCGGCTATTGGCACTCCACAGATATGGGCAAGGCCGGCTACTTACTGGAAAGGCAATTGATGATCTGCATATTCCCTTTCCTGCTACCGCTATTGATAGAATTGAACAGCAGGAACATCCGGATCATCCTTCAGTGGTTTACCTTCAGTTGTCTTGCAGCAGCGGCTTACCTTTTTTTCCTGTGCTTTCAGCACCTGTATATTCATGGCCTGCCCTTGTCTACCCTGGCCGAGTCCCGCTTCTACAACCATAATTTTTCGCTTCCGATACACATCCACGCGGGTTTCCTTTCCCTGTATTTCTCCCTGGCCATCTGCTTCCTGATGTGTGACATCCCCTCAGCGCCAAAAACACACAAGCTGCTCTGCGGCTCGGGCATTTTCCTGCTGAGTGCCGCCTTATATTTCCTGGCCTCGCGCAACACCATCATTGCCCTGCTGCTGGTCGTACTCTTCGTTTTTCCCTTCTTTATGGTGAAGAAAAAGGTCCTGGCCATATTCATCTCCCTGGTGCTCGCTTCGGCATTTCTTTTCCTTGGGGTCAAATCCAGCTATATCCATCAACGCTTTTCCAAAGAATTGCTGGGAGATATACAGATCAGCCAGTCCAATGCTAAAGATTATCCTGAATCGAGAATCGTACGATGGCAATGTGCCCTTGATATTATTGAACGGAAACCGCTGTTCGGACACGGAACGGGCGACGAAATACCCTTGCTGCAAAAGGAATACCAGAAAAAGAAAATGTGGGTTTCTTATTTTGAAGAGTTCAACACGCACAACCAGTATCTCGCCATCCTGATCAAACATGGCTTTGCAGGGCTCTTCGTTTTCCTGCTGATGCTGACCTACTTTTTCTACCTTGCAGTCAGGAGGGGGAGCTTTATGTATTTTTCTTTCCTGTTTCTTTTAACCATTGGCCTGGTCACAGAAAACATTATCGACGCCAATAAAGGTATTTTCTTCTTTGCTTTCTTCAATACCTTATTCGGTTATGAAGCGTTGAAAACGCTCAAAGAAAGAAAGGCCAAAAAAAATCAGCAATAATTTTATGAGGATCGCGATCTTGGGTACACGCGGCATACCCAACCACTACGGTGGATTTGAACAATATGCCGAACTCCTGTCCGTATACCTGGTACAACAGGGTTTTGACGTTACCGTATACAATTCCCACAATCACCCTTATCAGGAAACAACATATAAAGGTGTAAAAATCAAGCATATTTTCGATCCGGAAAAAAAGCTCGGCACCATAGGTCAGTTCTTTTATGATCTGGGTTGCATCTTGGACACCCGGAAGCAGAAATTTGATATGGTCTACCAATTGGGGTACACGAGCAGCGCCATATTCAACTTTCTTTTTCCTGCCCGCTCTGTCATTGTTACCAATATGGACGGCATGGAATGGAAGCGGAGCAAATACAACAAATATGTGCAGCGATTCCTGATGTATTCAGAACGGATTGCGGTAAAAAGAAGCAATTTTCTGGTGGCCGACTCTTTGGGCATCAAAGAATACCTGGATGCGAAATACCCGGTTGATGCTTTCTTCTCGGCGTACACGGCAGAGCTCCCTGCTGCATTTTCGGCAGCATCACTGCAGGCCTACGATTTACCTGCCGGTGGCTACGACCTCCTGATTGCCCGCCTGGAGCCGGAAAACAATGTCGATACCATTATGGAAGCGCATACCCTGGCCCGCACTGCGATACCTTTGATCGTGATCGGCAATCACAAAACCAAATATGGCGCCTACCTCACGGAAAAATACAGGGACGTGAGCAGTATCCGCTTCATCGGCGCTGTTTATGACAAGGCTTCCATCGATAATATTCGTCATTTTTCAAGAATTTACTTTCACGGGCATAGTGTAGGAGGTACCAATCCCTCACTGCTGGAGGCCATGGCTTGCTCCTGCAACATTGTAGCGCACAATAATATTTTCAATAAAAGCGTTCTTGGTGACGATGCATGGTACTTCAATGATGCAGCCGGCTTAAGCGATATGATCACTCTTTATCAGCAACATGTGAATTTCTTCAGCCAATCTGCACAGAATAATGTCAAAAAAATAAAATCCATATATTCAGAAGAGTATATCTTTAAATCCCTTAAAGAAAAACTAATTGAATGGCGAAATCTAAAATGAAATTTATCAATTCATTTTTATTACTAACTTCGCAGCCATATAACCTGTTTTTTATCCAATAACCCACCTTCCCTATATTAATGGCTATTTTAAAAATTACAGATATTTGTAACTATACATAGTTTTGTTTTACCCTTATAATTCCCATGAAAATGAGTTATAGCCCCCAACAAACATTACCTAAAAGACCTCTTGAATTGCAGCTCAAAATGACTAATTATAAAATACACCAGATCGCCAAACGTGTGTTTGACATCGTATTTTCACTATTGGTTATTCTGATTATTCTCCCGATCATCCTCCCGATCGTCTTTATCTTTATCAAGCTGGAAGGTAAGGGGTCCATTTTTTTTATTCAAAAAAGAAATGGCCTGAACAATACGGTTTTCGATTGCATTAAATTCCGCACCATGGTCAAAAACCAGCAGGCCGACACTGTGGCTGCTGTGACAAACGATGAACGGATTACCAAGGTGGGTAAATTTCTGCGCAACAGCAGTATCGATGAGCTTCCTCAGTTTATCAATGTGCTGAAAGGGGATATGAGTGTTGTGGGCCCCAGGCCTCATATGATCAGCGATAATGAGAAGTTTGAAAAGATCGCCACCAATTACCAGAACCGCCACCTGGTCAAACCGGGTATCACAGGACTGGCACAGATCAACGGTTACAAAGGCCATGTCAATACCATACAGGATGTGAAGGCCCGTACGATCATTGATCTGAAATATGTCAACAACCAAAGTCTCTGGCTTGATCTGAACATCATTTGGGGCACGATTAAACTGATGGTCCAGGATACGATACTCCACGTAAAAAATGAGCGTATTGAACGCCTGTCTGAAAAAGACCTCGAAGAATAGAATTATTGACGCCGCACGATATGTAAAGTGACTCCCCGCAAGATGGAGTCACTTTTTTCATTAGGGACATGTGAGCTATTGCAGGAATGAAAAGCGGGTAATTATTCCTCATTGCTCCAGCGAAGCTGCCGGACAGCCTGGAGACTGCGGTGTGGCCCAGCTGCTTAGGGTTTTACTATTGACTTACTTCTTTATGACATCGGGAATTACATGCCCCACACATCCATTGGGTATCTGGATATGCAGCATGGCGGACAAAGTAGCGGCAATATCCGTAACCTGCACACGGTCGAAAGACGCACCCTGCCGTATACCCCAGCCATACCAGAGCAGGGGTATATGTGTATCGTAAGGATTCCAGGTACCATGCGTGGTCCCTCTCGGACCATCAGAATACCAGGCCGGTTCGTAGATAAGTCCGATATCACCGCTGCGTGCAGGATAAAAGCCATTTTGGATCTGTTCCTTCAGTAAACCCGGCAATGTTACCCCCTGCAGATCGCTCAGTGAAAAAACACGGAACATGCCTTTATAAGCCCCGCATTGTGCTATTACAAATGCCTTCAACGCATCGGGGGATATCTTTTTCCTGGCCATCATGGCATCATTCAGTGCCACCTGGTAATTCATGACAGAGCGGATGAGGGAATCTGCACCAAAATGCAGTTTGGCCGCTGCATTCAAGTCCTTTTTCATATCGTATTCTGATAAAATGCCGGCCGGCATTTTCCGGTCTTTCAGAAAGGATGCATTGTGCGCTGCACCATGGTCCGCAGTGAGGAAAACGGTATAATTCCCCTCACCTACGGCCTCGTCCAGCTCATACAAAAACTTTGCCAGCTGCCGGTCCAGGCGCAGATACAGGTCCTC